>JAYUBM010000065.1:0-17575 GCA_043740875.1 bacterium
CTAAATCAGACGAGCCAGCGAAGGAGACAAAAAAATGATTGTATTTGAAAAGAGCAGCCAGAATTTGGATTCATTCCAAATTTTGCAGGGTGAGAAAAACAGTCATCTTTTTGTCTCATACCAAAAAGGAGCCAAATAATGAGCACTCCTACGTATACAACAGCTGGTAATAAGGCTACGACAGCCGCTAAGCTTGATAAATCAGTTTTTGAAGTGATTCCAACCAATCATGAACTACTTAAGCAAGCCTACCTAAGCCATGATGCCAACGAGCGTCAGAACCTGGCTGTTACTAAAACTCGTGGGCTTGTCAGGGGTGGTGGTAAAAAACCATGGAAACAAAAGGGGACTGGCCGTGCTCGTTTTGGTAGCTCACGCGTGCCAATTTGGCGTGGTGGTGGTGTGGTATTCGGACCAACCGGCAATGAAAACTATACAATAAAATTGCATACAGCTGCCAAAAGAACAGCTGTCCGCCAGGCATTATCGTTAAAATCTTCTGCTAACGCTGTTATTGTCATAGATGAACTTAATTTCAAAAATAACAAAACGAGCGAAGCCGCTGCCTTACTGACAAAACTAGGTGTAAAAGGTAATATTTTACTTGTTGTCGATACAAAAACACCCGAACTATTACGTTCGTTTGCAAACTTACCGCGCACATCTGTTGCAACAGCCGCTTACCTGAACGCCTACACACTTATGAATGCCGATACAGTTGTGATCACAAGCAAGGCGCTCGCAGTTATTCATACTTGGCTTGCGACAGCGAAAGGAGTGACAAAATGAGTAAACTTATACACGTAAGACCGCGAGTCAGCGAAAAAGCCTATGCAACGGCCAAAAACGGCGTCTATATATTTGTTATTCCAACAGATGTTAACAAAGTGCAAATTGCCGAAGCCGTTTCTATTCAGTTCGCCGTTGATGTTGTATCTGTGAATACCGTCACCCAAAAAGGTAAACCGGTACGCTTTTACCGCAAGGGTAAATTTGATAACGGTACCCGAAGTGACATCAAAAAAGCTTACGTACGCATCAAAGAAGGCCAATCAATCCCTATTTTTGCAGCCGACGAGCAAGAGGATGTGACTGTTAAGCCGGCAAAAACTGCAAAGCCAGCCAAAGCCAAGAAAGGTAAGGAGTAGTATATGGCACTTAAATTAATGAAGCCGACCACTCCGGCACAACGCGGAATGACAACCCAGGATTTTGGTACAATTACTACCAAAAAGCCTGTCCGTAGCCTTACTACTATTAAAAAGATTACTTCTGGACGTAACAACCAAGGACGTATCACTACCCGCCACAAGGGTGGTGGTGTCCGACGCTTTCACCGCAATGTTAACTTTGGTCTTGCTAAAGGTATCGAAGCAGTCGTAGAACACATCGAATATGATCCAAACCGTTCAGCCCGGCTAGCCCGGCTTAAAGAAGCCAACGGCACATATCATTACAATCTTGCTGCCAGCGGCCTTGTCGTCGGCGCCAAAGTTGTCAGCGGTGATGAAGCGCCCGTAGAAACTGGTAACCGACTTTCGCTAAAAAACATTCCTACCGGTAGCAGCATTTATGCTATCGAACTCGAACCAGGCAAAGGCGCCAAACTAGTACGTAGCGCCGGTGTTAGTGCCCAGCTTATTGCTAAAGATGGTACATACGCCCAGGTGCGACTACCTAGTGGTGAAGTAAGGCTCATACATGTTGAATGTATGGCCCACATCGGTGTCCTTGGCAACGACCAACATCAAAACATCAAATACGGCAAAGCCGGACGTATGCGTAAGCGTGGTATTCGACCAACTGTACGCGGTGTGGTTATGAACGCGGTAGACCACCCGCACGGTGGTGGTGACGGTGGACGTCACCGTATGGCGCGGGCTCCAGTCACGCCATGGGGCCAAAAGACATTAGGCTTCAAGACAAGGCGCCGCAAGTTAACCAGTAAATTTATAGTAAAGAGCCGGCATTCGGCCAAGAGAAAGTAAGGAAAGGTAACCAATATGAGTCGATCTCTAAAAAAAGGACCATTTATCGATCCAAAGCTGGCTGCCAAAGTAGCTGCTCTTGGTAACGATGACCGGACAATTATCAAGACCTGGGCACGTGCCTGTACTATTCCGCCGGAATTTGTTGGTCGTACCTTAGCTGTTCATAACGGAAAAGTTCATGTGCCTGTTTTTGTAACCGAAAACATGGTAGGCCATAAGCTGGGCGAATTTAGCCCAACCCGTAAATTCCGCCGTCACGGTGGAAAGATGGCGAAAGGTTAAACCATGTCTGTCAAAGCAACCGCAAAAGGTATCCGAATGAGTCCCAGAAAAGTACGTGAAGTAGCCAGTTTGGTGCGCGGGCGTACCGTTGCGGACGCAATGGTTATCTTGAGCCACACCCCAAGGCGTGCAGCCAGTCCTGTACAAAAAGTGATTGCCAGTGCCCGGGCTAATGCCGAACACAATCATGGACTCAAGCCAGACACGCTTATTATTACCGAAATCAGCGTTACTGCTGGCGCACGTATCAAGCGCTTCCGTCCAGCTGCTCAAGGCCGCGCACTTCCTTTCCAGCGTAAAAGCGCACATATTTTTGTGACCGTTGACGGTGAAGAACGTAAGAAACCCGTTAAAGCTGCTAAATCAGACGAGCCAGCGAAGGAGACAAAAAAATGATTGTATTTGAAAAGAGCAGCCAGAATTTGGATTCATTCCAAACCCTGCAGGGTGAGAAAAACAGTCATCTGTTTGTCTCATTAGCCGGAGGCATAAAATAATGGGACAAAAAGTAAACCCTATTAGCATGCGCCTTCAGGTCAACAAAGACTGGCGCAGCCGTTGGTTCGCCAGCAAAAAAGACTACGCGAAGTTTCTAACAGACGATTTGGCTGTACGCCGCTTGATCATTAAAAAGCTTGGCTCACGTGCCGCTATTAATAAAGTTGATATCGAACGTTCACCAAACCTGGCCAGTGTAACTATCCAAACCGCAAAAGCTGGTGTCGTTATCGGCCGTGGCGGCTCGGGTGCCCAAGAACTCAAAGCTGAAATTGAAAAAATTTACGGAATGGCTGTGCGTGTAAACATCGAAGAAATTAAAAAACCCGAGATGTATGCCAAACTAGTTGCCGAAAACATTGCCCACCAGCTAGAGCGCCGAATAGCTTTCCGCCGCGCTACTAAATCTGCTGCTGGTGCAACAATGCGAGCCGGTGCTAAGGGCATTCGTATCGAAGTAGCTGGTCGTTTGAACGGTGCAGAAATGTCCCGACGTGAAAAAACTGTAGAAGGCAGCGTGCCACTACACACAATCCGTGCTGATATAGATTTTGCGTCTGTACGGGCCCAAACAATTGCCGGTGTTATCGGCGTAAAAGTTTGGATCTATAAAGGGGAGGTGCTGTAATGTTAGTCCCAAACCGAACTAAATTCCGTAAAGTGCGTAAAGGCAAAAATCGTGGTGTAGCCACAAGCTGTAACACGATTGCTTTTGGTGAATACGCTTTGCAATCACAAGAAAACGAAAGAATTACGAGCCGTCAGATCGAAGCATCCCGTCAAGCCATGACTCGTTATGTAAAACGAGGCGGCCAAATTTGGATCCGCATTTTTCCACACACACCCGTTACCCGAAAACCTCAAGATGTAAAAATGGGTAGCGGTAAAGGTAATCCGGAATTTTTTGTTGCTAAAGTGCAAGCCGGAACCGTATTGTTTGAAATGGGTGGAGTCACTGAAGAAATCGCCCGTGAGGCAATGCGTTTGGCCGGCCATAAACTTCCTGTGAAGACTAAATTCCTGAGCAAGGAGGTGATTTAAAATGAAAGTCATTGATATCCGTAAACTAGCTACACCTGAACTGGCTGCTAAAAGTACAGAACTACGAGAAGAAATAGTGGAAATGAAGCGCCGTCTGCACATGGGTGAAGTACAAAACACTCGTGGTATACGTGGTAAAAGAAAAGATTTGGCACGTATTATGACCGTTATGAGCGAACAACTAAGTAAGGAGAACATGTAATGAACGCAGTTTATGAGCTCGAAAAGAGCAGCCAAAGCGGCGATTCATTCGGCGCGTTGCGCGATGAGAAAAACAGTCATCTGTTTGTCTCATGTGTACTTATTAAGGAGAATATGTAATGGGTCGCACACTTACCGGCACAGTTGTTTCTGATAAAGGCAATAAAACGATTGTTATTGCAGTACAAACGCGCAAGACAAACCGCATCTATAAGAAGCAGTATAGTGTTACAACTAAATTTATGGCTCATGATGAGCAAAACAGTGCCAAAGTCGGCGACAGCGTAGTCATAGTAGAGACACGTCCGATATCGGCCCGCAAGCGATTTTCGCTGCAAAGTATTACACAGCGGGCTGTAATATCGCAAGAAGACCGAGTCGAAGCTATTGCGAACGAGGAGACAGAAGCATGATCCAACAAGAATCACGTTTAGGCGTCTGCGACAACAGCGGCGCAAAAGAAATTTTGTGTATTCGCGTACTTGGCGGCACACGACGACGCTATGCTAGGGTTGGCGACATTATTGTATGTACCGTCAAGCAGGCAAACCCGACAGGACAAGTAAAACGCAAGTCGGTTGTAAAAGCAGTAATTGTACGTACAAAACACGCTATTAACCGTAAAGATGGTACTTCAATCCGTTTTGATGACAATGCGGCAGTAATAATTGGTGACGATAAATTGCCAAAGGCAACCCGTATCTTTGGACCAGTGCCACGCGAACTGCGTGACATGGGCTACAGCAAGATCGTTAGTCTTGCACCGGAGGTTTTATAATGAATAAATATACGCCACGTGTTTTCAAAATCCGTGTTAAAAAAGGCGATTTAGTCGTTATACTAGCCGGACGAGAAAAAGGTAAAACAGGTAAGATAACGGCAACACATCCTATGTTAAACAAAGTTACCGTTGAAGGTATAAATGTTGTTAAAAAGCATGTAAAGCCTACCCAGGTGAAACCACAGGGAGGTATTATCGAAATTACCAAGCCAATTTGGGCAGCAAAAGTAGCAATACTCGAGCCAACTACCAAGAAACCAAGCCGTATTAAATACACCTTTGATAAAAATGGCAATAAAGTTCGTAATTTTGTAAGCACAGGAAAGGAGATCAAAGCATGAAGACAACTACCTACACACCTCGTCTAAAAGCGTTGCACTTTTCTGAACGAGCAAATATTGTAAAAGAATTTGGTCTAAAAAACGTTCATCAAGCTCCAGTTCTTGATAAAATTATCGTCAATATTGGCCTCGGTAAAGCGAAAGATGACAAAAAATACATTGAAATTGCAACCAACACTTTACGTAAAATTACCGGTCAGCAACCGGTTGAAACGATTGCCAAGAAATCTATTGCAACCTTCAAACTGCGTGAGGGTAGCACCATTGGCCTAAAACTTACCCTTCGGGGTGACCGGATGTATGAATTCGCCGATCGGGTGATTTCAATCGTGTTACCACGGCTCAGGGATTTTCATGGTGTTTCTTCAAAAGCATTCGATGGCCAAGGCAACTACAGCATTGGACTTACCGACCAAACGGTCTTCCCTGAACTAAGTTTTGAAGAAACAACAAACCCCCATGGAATGCAGTTCGTATTTGTTATTAAAGCCCAAGAATCGGCTCACAGCAGGAGATTACTCGAAATATTCGGTATGCCTTTTGAAAAGAGCTATAGCAAGGAGTCAAAATAATGGCCAAAAAATCAAGTATAGCTCGAGATGTTAAAAGACACAAAATGCATGAACGATATGCAGTAAAACGAGCCGAGTTAAAAGCAGCTGGTGATTTAGATGGACTGCACATGCTACCACGTAATTCATCACCTACACGGCTCAAAAACCGCTGCAGCGAAACGGGACGTCCACGGGCATTTATGCGCCAATTTGGCCTTTCCCGTTTAAGTTTCCGCGAACATGCCAGCAAGGGTGAAATACCGGGCGTAACGAAAGCGAGCTGGTAGTTATATGATGGTTTCATCCGACCCCGTAGCAGATATGCTTACTCGTATTCGAAACGCTTCTAGCGTTCACAAAGAAACAGTTAGCCTGCCGCATAGCAATATGAAAGAGTCAGTTGCGCGTATACTTAGCGCTAACAATTTTATTGGAGCTGTAGAAGTTACCGATGGTGAGGTGTACAAACAGTTAGTAATTGTTATACAAAGCCCTAAAAAGAACGCTGTCATTACAGAAATCACCCGTATGAGCAAACCAGGACGCCGACTATACACCGGAGCCGATGCGATTCCAACCATTAAAGGTGGACGAGGCATCGTTATTATCAGTACGAGTAAAGGCATTATGACTGGTGCCGAGGCCAAGAAACAGCGCCTCGGTGGCGAATTATTGTGCCAGATATATTAGAAATTAAGGAGTAAATATGAGTCGAATAGGAAAACTGCCGATTTCAATCCCCAGCGGCGTGACAATCACTGTCGACGATGACTTTATTACCGTCACTGGTTCTAAAGGTACATTGAAGCAGTTCACAATGCCAGGAATTACTGCAAAGATTGAAGATAATACCTTAACGGTTGGTCGGGTAAGCGAAGAGCGCGAACATCGCGCTAAACATGGCCTTATGCGTACGCTTATCATGAATATGGTACTTGGCGTCACCGAAGGTTTCAAAAAACAATTAGAAATTAATGGCGTCGGCTTTCGTGCGGCGGTACATGGCAGCATTATTAAAATGCAGCTTGGATTTTCACACGAAGTAGTTTATACACTTCCGCAGGGAGTTACCGCAGTTGTTGAAGCAAATCTTATGACTATTGCTGGCATAAGCAAACAACAAGTCGGCCAAGTTGCAGCCGAAATCCGTGCTTTCAAAAAGCCAGAGCCATACAAGGGCAAGGGTATTAAATATGTAACCGAGCGTATTGTTCGCAAAAGCGGCAAAAGCGGAAAGGATAAGTAGAAAGTAATATGAACGAAAGAGTCCGAAAACTATCGAACCGAGTGCAACGTGCCCACCGGGTACGCGCAACTGTCATTGGCACAACCGAACGTCCCCGTCTTTGTATACGTATTAGCAATACCAACCTAAGCGCCCAGGTAATAGACGATTCACTACACAAGACACTAGCTAGTGCGACAACGGTTGGTGATAAAATAATTACCGGTACAATGACCGAAAAAGCCACATTATTAGGCATAGATATAGCTAAAAAAGCAAAAGCAGCTAAAGTAAATAAAGTAGTCCTCGATAGAGGCAGCCGCCTTTATCATGGACGTGTTCAAGCCTTTTCTGATGCTGCTCGTAAAGAAGGATTGGAGTTTTAAATGCCGCGCGAACAAAGAAACCAGCAACCAGCAGAGCCGAATCCTTTTGATGAGCGAGTAGTGAACATTGACCGAGTCGCCCGTGTTGTAAAAGGTGGACGTCGTTTCCGCTTTCGTGCCCTTGTAGTCGTCGGCGACCGTAAGCATAAAGTCGGTGTCGGCATCGCTAAAGGCGCCGATGTGACAGCAGCAGTCAGTAAAGCCACTGAAGTAGCAAAAAAGAACATGATTGATGTTCCTGTTATTGAAGGAACTTTGCCACACTCAGCTGAAGCTAAAGTAGGCGGTGCGCGTATTCTAATCAAACCGGCCAGTGCTGGTACCGGGCTCATCGCCGGTGGTGTTGTACGCACAATTCTAGAAGTTGCAGGTGTGCGAAACGTACTTTCTAAATCGCTTGGTTCAAGCAATAAAATCAATGTTGCCTACGCTACTCTTGATGTAATCCGCGCCATGAAACCCAAGAAAGATTGGATTACATCCTCTCCAGAAAAGACAGCAAAAAAGGCTGAAAAGATGGAGGCAAAATAATGAAATATCATGAATTAAACACTAAACCACACAAACGTTTACACCGAGTTGGACGCGGTATTTCAGCCGGTCAAGGTAAAACTGCCGGTCGTGGTACAAAGGGCCAAGGATCACGGACGGGCTCAAGCCGTAAACCTGGTTTTGAAGGTGGCACAAATCCACTTATGCAGCGCATTCCAAAATTAAGAGGTTTCAAACCTTTTTGGAAAAAACCTACGACGATTACCACCGACATAGCAAATGCTGTTGGCGGCACGGTAGATAACTTTACTTTGTTTGAAGCAGGCCTAATTGACAGCCCATACACCGTCGTAAGGCTGGTGGTGCGTGGTGATGTGACCAATAAACTGCAAGTAAATTTACAAGCAGCCAGTGCAGGAGCAGTTGCCCTTGTACAAAAAGCGGGCGGAAGTTTCGTTAAAACTGTTAAACCAGCCAGGTTATCTCAAAAATCAAAAGAAGACTAGTTTAAAGTAACAACACCTTTCTCTTGTAGAAAACTCTCTATCACTGTTATAGTGTGGGGAGTTTTTTAAAACTCTTTATGCGACTTAAGGTCACGATAAGTTTTATCTATTAATAAGTTCTGGGGAGTGAATTAAATGAATTGGAAGTTAATGGTTCGCGCACTTAAAGCGACGGACATGAGGAAACGGTTGTTAGCTGTAGCCGGTATGCTACTCGTTTTCCGTTTACTGGCGCATATACCTATACCGCTTTCTAATCCGGAAACCCTAAAACAGGTTCTCCAAAACCTATTTACAGCCTCTAAGACAACCCAGCTTATAGGATTCCTAGATATTTTATCTGGTGGCGCTCTCGCCAATCTATCAATTATGTTGATAGGTTTAGGACCCTACATTAACGCCTCTATTATTATGCAGTTGCTTACTCAGGCAATACCTCGGCTTGAAGCCCTAAACAAAGAAGGTGAATATGGCCGTAAAAAAATAAACCAATATACCCGTATGATTGCTTTTCCGCTGGCCATTATTCAGTCAATTGGTGCTATTTATTTAGTGAGCCAAACGGCTGGCCAGTACGCAGGCGTAGGTGACATAGCGCGCACATCAAGCATTTCACAGTGGATATTGATGGTTTCGGCCCTTACCGGTGGTTCTATGCTTCTCATGTGGCTCGGTGAGCTTATTACCGAGCAAGGCATCGGTAATGGCATAAGTTTGCTGATTACAGTTGGTATAGTGTCCCGCTTACCGTCAACAATAGCCAGTCTGACCACCAGCGTTTTTTCAGGTAAAAAACATCTGGAATTGTTTGGAAAAAGTATCCCGGTCAGTGGTGAATCATTGCTTGTAAGTGCCATTATTCTGGCAAGTGTGGTGCTTACGACTTTCTTAGTGGTAAAGTTGAATGAGGCGGCGCGTAAAATAACCATACATTATGCCAAGCGCGTTCAGGGAAACCGTACCTATGGAGGTGTGACTACCGTTTTGCCAGTTAAGTTGATAACTGCTGGTGTTGTGCCGATTATTTTCTCACTAGCTTTCTTGAGTGTACCTAGTTTTGTTGGACAGCTTATGGCTAGCGCAAAAAGCGCTCATCTAGTTAGTATTGGTGCTAAGTTAGTTAGTTACTTTACCGCACCTTCGGCTAAAACGTTTGCCCAACCGGGCTTTACGCCATATATATATCCCGTTGTATACTTTTTACTTATAGTTCTGTTTACCTTTTTCTATACTAGCATTACCTTTAATTCAAAAGAAATTGCCGAAAATTTGCAAAAGCAGGGTGGATTCATCGAAGGCATTCGTTCGGGTAAACAAACAGAGAAATACTTGGGACGTACGGTAAACAGGCTGACCCTCTTTGGGGCAGTTAGCCTTGGTTTGCTGGCTCTGGCGCCAATTGTGGCTCAAGTGTTCCTAAGTACAACTATAAGTATCGGTGGCACTAGTGTACTGATTTTGGTCGCAGTAGCTATCGAAACTTTGCGCCAGATTGAATCAAGGGCACTTATGGTAACTTATGATGATTATTCTACACCCGACTTCTTTTATGGGAGTCCCGATAATGCCGTTTTAGCAGCAACTGGCGCCAAAAAACTACGCTTCGGCGGTCGTTTTACACGAAACAAAAAAACTGACAAAAAATAATAGCTTTACAGAAGGGTCTCAATCTGATAAAGTTATAGATTGATATATAATTTATGGCAAAAAACAAGGAAGTTATAGAACTCGCTGGGATAATTGTAGAGACCCTACCGGGTACTCAATTTAAAGTAGAGCTTGAAAACGGCCATCGAATTATAGCTCATGTAGCCGGAAAGATGCGAAAACATTTTATTCGTATCGTACCCGGGGACAGCGTGACGGTCGAGTTGACTCCTTACGATCTTAGTAAGGGCAGAATCACCTATCGCAAAAGCTAGTACATTTACAGAACGGCGTACGGCGGGCGAAAACTCCGTATTAAAACTCACTTACCTTTGGTAAGCTCAAGTTTAAAGTACTCATTTTTCATCCCACCCTCCACCATTCTGAAAACGTACTAGAGTTCGTTATTAATAACTAAGCAGTGTGTCACCACCACAGCATTAAGGAGTGATGATCCGCATGAAAGTGCGTGCAAGTGTAAAAAAAATCAGTCCCGACGATATTTTAGTTCGTCGAAAAGGACGGTTGTACGTGATCAATAAACTTAAACCTAAGCACAAGCAAAGGCAGGGGTAAAATGGCACGTATTTCAGGTATAACGATTCCAAACGAAAAACAGATTCTTTTTTCATTGCAATATGTATATGGTATTGGTCATAAAACATCAGTAAATATACTAGAGCAAGCAAAAGTAGATGCAACTATTCGTACCAAAAGTCTTACAGACGATGAAGTTTCCCGAATTCAAGAGGTTATTAATAATGATCTTACTGTAGAAGGTGAATTACACCGTGTCGTTACTGGCAACATCAAACGGCTTAAAGATATCAAATCTTATCGCGGACTACGACATACGGCAAATTTGCCTAGCCGTGGCCAACGCACCCGTACCAACGCCCGAACCAGGCGTGGTAAAAAAGTAACTGTCGGTGGTACTGCTAAGAAAGCCGTCTCTAAGACGTAGCCGAAAGGAATAATATGACAGATACTCCGTCAGCATCAACAGAAGCCGTTGTAGCGGCAGCACCATCAAAGAAGAAGAAATCAAAGCGAACCGTCGCTTACGGACAGTTACACGTTCAAGCTACATTCAATAACACTATAGTTACTTTCACTGACCGTACTGGAGCCGTTCTTACGGCTTCTAGCGCCGGCGCCTGTGGTTTTAGAGGCAGCAAAAAGGGAACAGCTTACGCTGCCCAAGTTGCTGCTGAAAAAGCTGCAACCCTTGCAAAACAACAGTATAGCGTTTCTAAAGTAGACGCATTTATTACTGGTGTTGGCCAAGGTCGTGAAGCAGCCGTTCGTGCACTAATGAGCCTTGATATTGCAGTTGAATCCATCAAAGACATGACCGGAATAGCCCACGGTGGCTGCCGCCCAAAGAAAGCAAGGAGGGTTTAATATGGCACGAGATTTAGTGAGTATTGTTAAACGCTCTCGCCGAGAAGGGTATGCACTTCATCCGAAGGCACACAAAGCACTTGTCAAGCGTCCAGGTCCACCGGGTCCAACCGGTACAAACCGACGTCCTGCCAAGCCTTCACAATATTCTTTGCAATTACGTGAAAAGCAGAAGGTAAAGCGCTTATATGGGCTACTTGAAAAACAATTTTCAAACCTTATGCGTGAATCCTCTAAGATAGCTGGCCAATCTGGCGAAAACTTGCTGATTTTTCTAGAACGTCGTGCTGATAATGCTGTATACCGTGCCGGTTTTGCTACTAGCCGACGTGCAGCACGCCAACTCGTCACACATGGTCACTTTATGTTAAACGGCCGACGCGTAGACATTCCTTCTCTTCGTATGAAGATTGGTGATGTACTAACCGTACGTGACCACAGCAAAGCTACCGAGTATTTCAAGAAGCTCGACGAAGTAAGTCCTGCTGGAAATGACGTACCTGACTGGATAAAATCTGACCGTAAGAAATTTACTGTCACTATTTCATCACTTCCAACCAGGGAACAAGCTGAACCAGATATTAATGAACAACTAATCGTCGAGTACTACTCACGTTAAGGAGAACGTAAAAGAAGTGTCAAAAACTATACATACACCAATATTATCGAGCGTGACCAATCACACTGCGAAAAGTGCTACTTTTGTTGTCGAACCATTACATACAGGTTATGGTATGACGCTGGGTAACTCACTCCGTCGCGTACTACTTTCAAGTATTTCTGGTGCAGCAATCACTGCTTTCAGAATAGACGGCGTAACGCACGAATTCACTACAGCTGACGGGGTTAAAGAAGATGTCGTAGACATCATGCAAAACCTTAAAGGTGTACGATTTCGCGTTTTTAGCGACGAACCACAAACTTTGCGTATCAACAAAAAGGGCAAGGGCCTTGTAACCGCTAAAGATATCACCCTCAACGCCGATGTCGAAATCGTTAATCCTGATCACGTTATAGCTATGCTTGACAGTGATAAGGCAACATACGGAATGGACTTAGTCGTTGAAAAGGGCCGGGGCTATCGCCCGATCGACGAATCAGCAGCAAAACGCACCAGTACTGACATGATTGCACTTGATGCAATCTTCAGCCCTGTACTTCGCGTACGCTACCACGTCGAAAACACTCGTGTCGGTCAAGTTACCGACCTCGACAAACTGCTATTGACTGTCGAAACAGACGCCAGCATTACTCCAAGTGATGCTTTCGAAGAAGCAGCCGCCATTCTAGTAAACCAGTACACCGCCTTAGCTGGACAAACCCGCGTAGAAGTCGGTGCGCCACTAACGGCTAACAAGCCCGAACAAACTGTTGCTAGCGAATCGAACGAAGAACCAAGCATGCTTGATACTTCAATTGAAGACATGAACCTAAGTGCACGGACAACGAACGCGCTTATTAACAATGATATTCACACTTTAAAAGATCTCTTTTCACTAAGTGACGCTGAACTACGCGACCTAAAAGGTTTTGGTAGCAAAGCTCTCGACGAAGTAAAAGAAAAACTAGCAGAGTTGGAGCTATAAGATGCATCGCCACGGATATAAAGGAAGAAAGTTTGGTAGGGAGCGCGATCAGCGAGCAGCACTGCTAGCCAGTTTAGCTGAAAGCTTGATCTTGCACACCACTATCGAAACGACTGTGAGTAAGGCAAAAGAAATTGTGCCTTATGTAGAACAGTTAATTACAAAAGCTAAAAAAGGTGATCTACATAATCGCCGACAAATTATTGCGCAGCTTCAAACTATTGAAGCAGCTCACAAGCTTGTCGATGAAATTGCACCTAAATTAACCGGTCGTACAAGCGGTCACTTACGTATCGAACGCACCCGCGTTCGTCGTGGTGACAATGTCGAACTGGCCCGTGTTAGTTTTGTTGACGAGCTAAATGCTGCACCAGTTGCAGTTGAAGCCGAAAAAGTGGTGGCTAAAAAGCCAGCAATCGCAGCAAAACCTAAAGCCGTTAAAAAAGTTACTACTAAGGAGGCAAAATAAATGAAAACTTATTCTGCAAAACCCTCGGATGTTACACGTGACTGGTATGTTATCGACGCCGCCGAAGTGCCACTTGGCCGAATGGCTACACGCATAGCAACGCTACTAACCGGCAAAGAAAAACCGCAGTTCACGACGCATATTGATTGTGGAGATAACGTCATTGTTATCAACGCAGCAAAATTGGTTGTAACGGGCGATAAGCTCACCGATAAAAAGTATTATCATCACAGTTTGTACCCAGGTGGACTATACGAACGTACGCTTGAAAACCAAATGGACCGAGATGCAACTGTTGTAGTGATGAAAGCCGTTCGCGGTATGATTCCTATTAACAAACTGCGTCCTGACCGCTTGGCCCGTTTAAAGATCTATCTCGATGATAATCATGGCCACGAGGCGCAGAAGCCAGTGACCTTAACACTAAGGAAGGGCAAAATATAAAATGGCTGACAAGTTACATTATTTCTATGGCCTGGGACGCCGCAAGAGCGCCACGGCGCGTGTACGTGTTATGAATGGAAAAGGCTCTATTGTTATTAACGGGACGCCTGACAGCGAATACTTTGCCAACAGCAAATCACTACTGGCAGATATCCGCCGTCCCTTTGTCGCTATCGAAAACGACAAATATGACGTAACGGTTGTTGTAAGCGGTGGTGGCCACTCTGGCCAGGTTGACGCTATCAGTTTAGGCATTGCAAAAGCACTTGTTGCTCTCAATGAAGATCTTAAAAGCACGCTTAAACGTGCCGAACTACTTGGTCGCGATCCCCGCGAACGCGAACGTAAGAAGTTTGGTCTTAAGGGTGCCCGTAAGCAGCGCCAGTTTACCAAACGTTAACCGCAAACATATCTGCGCAATCGGCATTTTTGCCGTTTAGTATCTAGAGGATGTACTTTTTGTTCATCCTCTTTTTGCTTTTTGCGGCAAAAACACCGGCATACTAAGTGCCCAGTAGCTTGCCATAAGAAGGGTTATTTTGTTAATTTACAATATGTGTGGTAATATTTAATTCATGAAACGCTTAACCCAGTATTACAGCTTTTGGTTTACCACATCTACTTTGGCGGTTAATTCATAGTTTCAATAACTTAAATAAGAATCTGACATCCGCCTCAAACGGCGGTTTTTTAATACTAAACAGATATATACGGATACATCATGACAGACACATTACAATCAGGCGTGCAGGGTTTACCGGGTTCATACACCCATACAATGCATAAAGAACTTTTTAACGGGCAAGAGCCGCGTTCTTTTGATACTTTCGCGGCTAGTTTTGCGGCCCTTGAAGCAGACGAAATTGGGCGGCTTACAGTTGCGTATGCCAATAATGCTGTAGGGTTCATACCAGAACCATATGCAAAGCTCACCAGTCATCAAGCAGCCCGTGAGTTATTTATCGATACAGAAGGCGTAGCGTCGGTTCGACACTGCCTCATGGTGCCCCGAGGTATTACATTTGAAGACATTACCCAGGTACATTCACAAACGCCGGCTATCGATCAAAGTAGCAATTTCTTAAACCCAATGCGCAGCAGGGGTATACAGATTATAGAGCAAGACGATACTGCTAAATCCGCGTTGTATGTGTCCGAACACAGTGATCAACCTATTGCAGCCATCGCCAGCCAGCAAGCGGCCGAACTGTACGGACTGTGCATTTTGCATGAAGGCATACAGAATGATCCAGACAACCTTACCCGCTTTGTATCTGTCACGAAGCGTGCAGATGCCGTTTTAGATCCGCAAGCTAATATTACAAATGCACTTATGACAATAGGACAGCACTCCGGATCACTGCACGGCGCTTTGGGTGCATTTGCTTCTATGGGCATCGATCTGCGATTCATAAACTCACGGCTTGTGCCAAACAGTCCCTTTAAAATCGACATGGTTGTGGAATTCAAAATGGGATTGTTAGACCCTAAAATGCCCGACCTTGTGGGCCGACTTGCACACAATAAAGCCAAACTCGATATTTTGGGCTCGTTTGTATCTGCGAGCAATGGCTTTAATCACAGTGGAAAAACCTTTAGTGTCGATGCCAACGATGAAACTACTAAATATACTGAACTTTTAACTCAATTAGGAAAATAAAATGAATTTAAAAATAACAAATAAATTTGGCTATTGGTATACCAACTATACTTTGGCGGTTTTTGCTATACGCTCGTAAATAAATAATACTCGCAGCATAAAACCGCCGAAAGAGCGGTTTTTTTAATATAAGAAAGTTATAATATGAAATCAGATACAGAAAAACATAATAATACCGAAAACCACATTACTATTGCCGAACGGCGGCTTATTGTGAGCAAAACGCTTCGTGGAAGCATAAAAGGGCTTGTTGCCGTTGTCGGTCCTTGTTCTAACCAAATAGATCGCCGAATTGTAAACGAAGGCCGGCAGCTCGCTAAATTAGGACATGTAGGGCTAACGGCTATACACCGAGTTCCGCCATGGAAACCACGAACTCCTGTTGCCGGCACTACACCCTGGAAAGGCCTGCACGTTTCAAACCCAGTCGCAGCCCTATCGCGGCTCGAATGGGAAGCAAGACGTCAGATACCCTTAGCAATTGAACTCGGCGAACAAACCCACATTGCAAGGTACCAGCATATTTTAACTTTTGGTTGGTTGGGGGCACGGAGCCACGGCAACAATCTGCTTGATATGTCGGTTAGTTCGGACAGTGCATCAAGCCTTCCAATCGGCGTAAAAAATGATCTAGATGGCACGCTTATAAGTGCACTCGACCGCATAGCACAAATTAATAAAATGCGGCACCGTAACAGCGACAATCCAGCTTCCATCACCCTTATTTTTAGGGGTGGCACCAATTTTACTACACCCGATCTTTGGGAACAACAGTACAAAATTGCCCACGAACTTACAAACGGCAACTTAATTGTCGACACGGCCCACGGCAGTGAAATGGCCTTTGACCCGGGCGGCAATTTCAGCAAATCAGTTGATGGCCAAAAAGCCTGCCTCGACCGCGTTTTAGAACTGGCAAGTGATGGGTTTGTGCCGACAGGAATAATGATCGAAGCAAGTGATCATGTGGTTAAGAATCCGGCTCGGCAAACTGACCCTAACATGCCTTTTGACATTGCCGTTCAAGATGTTATAGAATTAAATAAATTAGTAATTAATAGAACGGTTAGCAATCTATGAATCATCTCGAAACCGTTGGTATAGTTGGCTCTGCTGGCGACCTCGGCAGCAAATTGTTTATGCAGGGCCTGCATACTGCTCATAACGTATGCGGCTTCGATGTTTCGGGTTTATCACCACAATATGAACGTGCCGTAGACCCCTTACTTTTACCACTAGATGAGGGTAGGTTGCCGCATGCTGTATCATTAAACCAGCTGGTACAAAATTGCACCGTTCTTCACTGGTGCGCCCCAGTTTCTGCCTTAGAAACACTAGAGATTTTGCCTGCTCAAACGCTCCTTGTTTTGCACGACAGCGTTATGCAAAATAGTGTCGAAGCTGCTGAAATGTTGCAAGAAAGAAGCTGCATATTAGGCGGAGTTGCTATCGTACATTGCCGCATGAACCCCGAAAGAACGGTCGTAATCAATGAAGCTAGTGACTATAGAGAAAGAATTACAAAGCATATAAAACTGCTTGGACTTCATTCTGTCGTTTTGAGCACAGTCGAAAACGATACGCTGGCTGCACAAACACAAGGAATCCTGGCACTTTTATGTAAAACTGTCCTGCCTCAATTAAAAAGCAGTCACGAAAAAGGCTTGCTCCCTCCATCTGGAACGGCGCTTTACGAAGCACTTACCGACCGAGAAGCCCGCTGGACATCGACGACCCTCAGATCACTGCTCACTAATCCACAATTGTGGCCACTCATCGAATCAATGGCTAAGATACTCACCGACACAGAACAATAGTAAGGTATAATAAGAGGTAACATGACACAACCAGTAATCCTGACCGGGCTCCGTACTAATGCCGAATATCACCTAGGAAACTACCTTGGTGCTATATTGCCTATGGTCAATATGCAAAAACAACATTTAGGTGAATACCAGATCAATATGTTTGCACCCGACCTGCACAGCTTTACGACACCAATCGACCACACTGCTTTGTACCGAATGACTATCCATAACCTGAAAGTATTTGCGGCATCCGGAATGC
>JAYUBM010000066.1:0-5799 GCA_043740875.1 bacterium
AGGTAAACGCGCACTTACTGATTTCGCTGTCTGGAAGTTTAGTCCAAGCGGGCAAACCCGCGACATGGAGTGGGAAAGTCCTTGGGGCACAGGTTTTCCTGGCTGGCATCTAGAGTGTTCGGTAATTGCTCGTGAAACTCTAGGTGATCAGATAGATATTCATACTGGCGGCGTCGATCATATTCCGGTGCATCATACCAATGAAATAGCTCAGTCAGAAGCAGTCACCGGTAAACAGTTTGCTCAAATTTGGGTACATAATAACCATCTTAAAGTTGATGGTGGCAAAATGTCCAAGTCGCTTGGGAATATATATACATTGCAAGACATTACTGAGCGTGGGTACAATATTATGGCTTTTAAGCTAATGGTACTTGGCAAGCATTATAGTACTGAAGGTAATTTTACTTGGTCTATATTAGGCGCCGCCCAGTCGCGACTTAAAAATTATTTATCATTAACTAGCCGCAGGTTTCAGCCAGTTAAAGATGGCTTTAGTGATAGTAAAGCGCTTAAAGGTTTTAAGGATAGCATCGCAACTTCGCTTAATGAAGATCTTAATACTTCAAAAGCATTAAGTTATCTAGACAGATTCGAAACTGCCACTATACAGGGTATCCAGTCTGATTTAATGCCTGAGTTTATAAAAATACTGCAGTTTGTTGATGATAGTCTTGGCCTGGGCTTACTTCAGAATAAAGATATCGACAAAACACAGAAAAAGTTACTGTTGGTAAGACAAAAGGCCCGTGATGAAAAAGATTTTGAACTATCCGATACGTTACGATCCAAGCTTTTAGAAACTGGTTTAGAAGTACGAGATACGGCAAATGGCGAAATCTGGAACCGTATTTAATTATTTTTATTCTTTTTTAATTGAACTTGCGTTGAAACTACCATCGTCAAGATAGTCACTGAGCAATATTTTAATACATCCTGCAGCAGGTATGGCTACAAAACCGCCTAGCAGCCCTCCAAAACCAATTCCAAGTAAGGCAGCTATAAAGACGAGCATAGGCGTCAGGTCGTTATTGCGTGACTGCACATAGGGCTGAATGGTGACGTTTTCGATCTGTTGGTAAATAATGAAGTATATGAGCATAGTAACTGCTAGCGGTACCGAGGTGAATAGACACACAAAGGCCACAGTGACTGCAGCCAATATATTACCAATGGTTGGAATAATACCGAACAGGGTAACAAGACCGGCTAGGGCGATAGGATTTATCGATACGCGGTAGATATGACTGGCTACAGTTAATGCCACGGTAGCAAACATACCGGCTATTAGTGCCACAATGACTTGTGCATTCACAAAACGAGTGACAAGCACATACATACTTTTCAGTAATCTCTGTACTCGCTTTTGCCGCCTTTCTGGCAAAGTATCTATGAATTTTTTGACCCACGAAGGCCCTTCCACTAACATCATAAAGGTAAGTACAAAAACTGTTATAACAGATACTACTACGGTGAGGATACTCTTGGCGGTAGTCAAAACTGGACCACCAGATTTTCCAACATTTTTGCCAAAATCAGCAGAAACTTTATTTAGCTGCTCATTGAGATTGTATTTTCGGACCAATCTGCCTATGCTGCTATTTTGAGTTTCTAAATTGTTTATTGAATTTGGTACATCCCGCAAGAAATTAGTAGTCTGACTAATAAGTGGAGGCAAAATGAGGCTAAAAAAAGTGATTAAAACTGTTAAAACTACCAAATAGGCTACTGCGGTACCTCTAACACGACTTTTACTTTTTAATTTGCGAGTAACAAAACTAACAGCCGGATTAAGCGCCATTGCTAAAAAAAACGATATAAATATTATGGTCAGTGGGTGACGTATATTATCAAAAAAACGAAAAGCTGCATAGGTAGCCACTCCGAACGCAATAACTCTTACCATTGTTTGATTGGATATGGTGACGTGAAGTTCCTGGTCTTTTTTTCTAAACATATTTTAATTATTCCTTTTTTTAGCTCTTTCGGCAATAGCCTCATTATAAAAACTTAGTATTTCTGGTCCCACACTCTGTATATCAAACTGCTTTACCAGTTCAGATTGTTCGGCATGAAGTACTCTATTATCGGTTAGCAGCATATTTTGTAAAAGTTCGGCAAACTGTGTTGTATTTTTTGGATTAAATAATGTTTTGGGCATACTGTGCAAAACGCTTGAATAACCGGGGTTATTACCTGCCAATATTACGCCGGCGCCGGCTGCCATAGCTTCGATTAATACTATTCCGAAACTTTCGCCCCCAGTTGATGGAAATACTGCAATATCACTACTTGCTAAATAATCAGCCTTTTCGTTTTCTTTTAAAAAGCCTGTAAACAATATTTCGGCCGAATATTTATTTCGTATTTCGCTAGCTAATGCTTCGAGTTTTTTGCGCTCAGGGCCATCACTACACATAATTAAACGTGTCCAGCTAGCAAAAGTAGGATCATTTCTAAGTATTTCCTCATAGGCTTTTAACAAATACCACGCCCCTTTACGAGCAACAAATCTACCTAAAAAAAGGATATTTTTACGATCTTTATAATGTGCCAATTTTACTCCGTTACTATACCGACGCAGATCAACGGCGTTTGAGATAATGACTGAATTTATTCCAAAATGAGTTTTCGCGAATACTTGTGCAGCGCTGCTTACGCTCATAAAGCCATCGAAACGTTTGTTCGTTGTACGCAAGAACTGCCCGAGTGCCTTAGTGCCTATACTTGATAGCCAGCCATGCGGCAAAATATGGAATGTTCCAACAATAGCAGTACTTGTATCGGCTGCATCGATTATACGTTTTGCGAGCAGTGGGCTATATGGGACCTGGACATGCAAAACGTCAAACTTTTCACTTGCTATAACAGATTTAACAATTGACTTAGCCACGGGTAGCGGAATAGCCATACGGTTTTTATTAAACCGAGCGTTAACTGTTTTACTCATATGATGTACGTGCCGTTCGGTTGCTCCGGGGCTATCCCCAACTAAATAATGTACTTCGTGGCCGTTTTTGGTTAACCAAGCACCTACAAGCTTTACATACTGCTGCACACCGTCTGATTTATCGAGCCGGTCATCTAAGACAAAGCCTATTTTCATACAGCGACAGCTACAAGTGCCATATACAGGGCTTCGTATTTATCAACTATACTTTTATACGAATACTTTTTAACTTCTTCGTGTGCCCATTGTTGCAACAGAATGCGTAGTTTTTTATCGCTAAGCAGCACACTCATTCGACTTGCAAAAAGCTCACTGTCTTCTGGATCGACAAGCCCTACTGCACCAAGTCCGCTCAGCACGGTTGCATAACCCGCATTATTTCCACCTATTACTATCGCTCCCGAGGCCATTGCTTCTATAAGTACAATGCCAAAACTCTCACCATATAATGCAGGCGACACGAATAACGCACATTCACGCATCAATTTTTGTTTATTTTTTTCAGTAACAAATCCCAAAAACGTAACATTTTTTTCTATTTCAAGCTCAGCCGCTACGCGTTTAAGCTTTTCTAGGTCGGGTCCACCGCCTGCAATCGTCAGGTGAATGTTTGGCATAGTGGTCAATAACTGTGCAAATGCCCGCAAAAGATACTTAACGCCTTTACGTTTTTCTAACCGTCCCACGTATAAAATTCCTGACCGTTCCTTACTACCTACCGGAGGATTTTTATATACATCCAGATCAACTCCGTTAGGTACAAAATTTACATCAGCTATGTCAACATAATTGCTGATATAACTTGTAGCCACCGTAGAAACAGCCGTAACGGCACTTAGGTGTTTTACAACAGATTTTACGAATGGTGCGATTGAACCTGCTATAGATTTTCCCAACATGGTTTCGGGCATAGCGGCATGAAAAGTCCCGACCACCGGACAAGTTACGCGAGGCATCATTTGACGTGCTAAAAGGGGAACAAGCGGTTCGTGCATATGGATAATATCAAAATCATATTTATGTAACAATTCATCAATGGCTTCTGCTGTGGCGCTAAAAGACACGTCTACGCTTGTATGCTGAGGTGTTTTAAAACGAGCAGAATTTCCTACAAACACAACATCAGGATCATTAATAAACAATTTTCCACGGGGCTTTGGCGTTATTATCTTCACTTTATGGCCACGCTGTCGCAGTTCTGCTGCTTGGGCAAACACATGCTGTTGTACGCCACCTGGTTGGGCCAGATTATAAGGGCAAACAATGCCTATTTTCATGACCGCGGCCTTATTAATAATTGTCTGATTGATTCTGGCATCATGCCTTTTGCCGCTTCTTTGTCGGCAATAATGCTGGGCGCATGGTTATCTAAAACCGCGCGGTTATCTGTAAAGTCAGTAAAAATAATTCGCATATGTTGTTCAATGATTTCATTATTAAAATATTGGTCTAAATCAACCGATATGTGTTGTACAGGCATAGCAATTTGTTTTTGGCAGTTATCCAACGTGAGCATGCTCGTAGTCGTGCTCATATATGTGCGGACGTCATTACAGTGCCATAAATGAACTTCAAAATCCATGGCTCGTCTTGCTTCTGCCGGTGAAAGATCTTTAAATTTATTTTTAGCATTATGTGTTTTTGAATAAACGAGCTTTAGCACAGTTGGATGTAAGATTACATTTCTAAAAAATGCAGCTGTAATACGAGTACTAAATATAATTGCTGTAGTGCGGTAAAAATAATAACGTGGCTTACTAAAGGTTATATCATCCCGGTGACAAAAACCAACTACACTAATTAGTAAATTTACATTTTTTGTTAATTTTGGATAATTCTGCAACATTCTGGTGGCGACTACAAATCCAAAGGACATTCCACTTATCGTAATTTTTTTGTCTTTATAACGTAATTTTATAAAAGCTGCCAAATAATCGGCCAAGTTATCGAGTGTTGGCTTCATACCAATTTTGTAAAAACTGTCCATACCGCCAAAACCCGGGAAATCAGGCATCGTTACTGCGCCGTACTGGTTCATATCTTCTGCAATACCATACATTCGCTCTAAGCTAGCATGATGACCGTACAGAAGTAAAATCTCACGCTTAATATTTCTGGGTGCTGGCATATACAGCATTCGCCCACGAAGACCGTTCATGTTAAGCGGTTTGATGTTATTTGACATCGCCATTGAAACTATTATTTCATATATCGCACTGTAATCCTACAAGTAATCAATTGCCTAGGCCTTCTGGTATCATAGTTATAATGAAGTTAACAAAAATAAAAGTAGCAGTAATCCTTATTGTAGCTATAGTAGCTATTGCATATATGTATCTTAAGCCGGACTTTAAAGCACAGGTTCCTGCAAAACCGAACGACAAAAGGACGGCGGTAAAGCCAGCTCCGAAAACTGCAGTTTTCGACAAAACTAAATTTTCAACAACACAGCCAGATAGCCTGTGGTTTATTGCCAATAAGCACTTTGCATTGCCGATAAACTATGTACCCGACGATCTTGATACGCCAGAGGTGCCTTTGCGGCTAGCAGCCAGCTCAGAACAGATGCATTTCCGTAAAATCGGTCTGTCAGATTTAACCGGACTGTTTGCGGCTGCCAAAACAGCAGAACTACAACTTTCTTTCGGCAGCGGTTACCGCTCGGCAGCATATCAAAAGACTCTTTATGATAGTTATGTATCCAGCCAAGGAAAGGCTGAAGCTGACAGGAGCAGTGCGCGTTCCGGTCACAGCGAACACCAGACTGGCTTAGCCCTTGATTTTGGAAGGATTGATAATAAATGTAATGTAGACGCTTGTTATGCTAACTTGCCCGAAGGAAAGTGGCT
>JAYUBM010000067.1:0-1689 GCA_043740875.1 bacterium
GGCTCATTTGCCAAAGAACGTGAAGCCCGTGCCCAAATTGGTACTATAGCCAATACGATTGCTGGCGCTATCGTGAAGCAGTATCCTGAGAAGTTTTAAGGACAATTACTGATAACTAAACATACGCTGGGCGGCCTTTAAGAGGCCGGCTTTTGTGAAAAATTAAATTAAAGGAGATACGGCTATGAAAAAGAATGTACTTATACCTATAATTATAGCAATCGTTGTTATTGTTGGCCTTGCTGCTGCCCTTACAAGGAAAAACGTTAAAAGTACAAATACTAGTAACAGCACAACTCGAGCAACTAACACAGATAGTAGTGCTACAAAACCTGATGCCACTTCGCAAAATACTATTGTGTTAAAAAATTTGGATTTTATGACCAAAAAACTAACCATCAAAAAAGGTGAGACTGTTACCTGGAAAAATGAAGATACGGCAAAACATACCGTAACGTTTGACGATGAAAAAATGCAAAGTGGCAGCAGCCAATTATTTGGGCCAGGTGAGTCATACAATTATACTTTTAATAACGTAGGAACTTATTCTTACCACTGTACGCCGCACCCCTTCATGAAGGCATCAATCGAAGTAATCGAATAAGGAAGTTTTATGTTAAAAAAGTATAAAGCGCTACTGATAGCTATTGCTATAGGGTTGGCTAGTTTTGCGGTTGTTTATAGCATTACCCCACAAGCCCAGACTAAACAAGCTGCACAATATTCGCTCACTATGATAAATTTACTAGCCAACAAAGCTTCGCCCGACCAAGCGGTAGTTAAAGTTGGTCAAACCATTCAGTTTAATAGCCGCGACGGCAAAAATCATAACTTAAGCCTAGGTGAAGGCCATGACCATGACCACAGCGCGGGCACCTACCAATCTGGATTATTTAAAGCTGACGAGGCCTGGAAAGTGACATTTAAAGAACCGGGCACATTTACCTTCCACGATGAAGAAAATCCAAATATCAGTATCATCGTTGTAGCTTATAATCCATAATCTTACACAATTAAAATTTCAAAGTATTAAGGTCGCTTCTGGCTATTATATACTCTTGATCTAGTTGCTTTAAAATATGAGGGCTTGGCGGTACGGGTATGCTACTAAAACTTTTGACTTCTTTATGTACCCGCTTTGTATAATTCCGAAGTGCAAATATGCAAGATATCCCCATTCCAGCCGATGCGACTGCGGCGGTTTCAAGTGCATCGACCGGTAAACCATACGAGGTTTGGGCAATTCGGCCAGCAACAGCCGAAGTTGCTGTAACAGTAATTAGTGCCAGGAAGTTTACGACCCTGTGTCCTATTTCTTTCTGTATCATTTTATAGCTAAGCCGCTTATCTAAAGCAAGCAGTCTTTGCTGTCTTTCTGATCTAATAAGTTCTGCCTCTGATTCTGAATCAATATCATGGCTAATAACAGAATAATCAATAAAATCTAGGTATGATCCTACTCTTTTGTTCAGTTTTTTATCATTGCCGCGGTGTGATACAAAAGGAATCATTGTTTTTGTGACTCTACGTCGAAGGGTCTTCAAATGTTTCTTGTTAATGACTGGTACCATCAAAGCGCGCTGGATTGTATCAAAATCATTTATTATTAATTGTTTTTCGTCGAGTGTTAGGCCTTCGGGAATATTGGCTCCGGGTTGTTTTAGTTCTTTTATTAGCCTGTTTTGTATC
>JAYUBM010000068.1:0-5750 GCA_043740875.1 bacterium
CACCTAGCACTTAGAATGAGCCCAGCGGCTTACGCCGCTACGCTAACCGCTAACAGCTTGAGTCAAGCCAAGGTGTTGCAGAATGTGGGAGCTTGACAATACACAAAACACTTAAACTTGCGCCAATACATTAAATGGCGCAATCATTGCCAGCCGTTCGTTCGGTGCTGATTTTATCGACTCGCTCGCTTCATACATAATCATATATTTAGCGTAATCCATGGGTACCTGTAAGAATAACTACAGCAGATGCTAGTAAAAAGGCTTATTGTGAAAATGCAAACGTAAGTAGTAAGTGGGGTCACGAATGAATATAAGTACCATAACGAAAAAAGATGTCAATAATTTTAAAAACTACCGTGGCTCAATTGCAATTTCTGCCTATATTCCCACTCACCCACTTGCTGCCAACCAGTGGGGAAGCCGGCGGGCAGAATACCGTACACTGCTTAAATCTATCAAACAAAAATTAACAGATATGTTAGATGTTACCCAGTCCGATCAAATTATAGCCGAGCTTGCGGCACTGGGCGACCAACTGGTCCGCGAACAACGCAATGGTGCAATTGCACTATTTTCGGACGGGATGAGCCACACAATGTTCTTTGCACCCTTAGACATACCTTCACAGATAACATTAGCCGAGAGTTACATCGTACGCCCGCTTGAAGTCGCTACTTCGCCCGAACGTAAATTTTTTGTCCTTACACTTAGTAAATCCGGCGCCAAGTTGTTTTCGGGTGACCGCCTGGGCTTAAACGCACTTAATGTGCCAGATATCCAGAAAGATTTTAAGACGACACTGCGTTTAGATGATAGCGGAAAAGAGTTACAAGGGCATTCATCTGGCAAAGGTGAAATGTACCATGGGCAAGATGATATGGCAGACAACCAAAAGAAGTATCTGGCCGATTATTTCAGAATAATAGATAAAGCCATCAGCGGCATAACCGGCCTGCAAGATGCGCCAATTATCTTAGCGGGTGTTGGATACTTGGTAGATTTATATCGCCATATAAGCAAGAATAAACACTTAGCAAGCGGTATGGTGCACGGCAATATGCAACACGTCACCACCAGTGAGCTTTGGGCCAAAACTTTTCCGCTAGCTCAGGCATTGTAAACAGATATACCAGTTAAATTTGCAAAGCAGGTTATTCAGTATAAAATACAGTTTATAGCAATGTTTTATAACCAAAAAATAGCCTAATGGCAACAACATACCACCAAAGGGACTTATATACAGTAGAGTCGAGTGCCGAAGCCTACTATATAGCACGCAATGAGTTTGACAGATGCCAACTGGCTGAACGACCTCGTTGTAAACGTGTCATGAGTAAGCGGCTAGACAATGCCCTAGAAATATTAACAACCATGTTTCAGGAAGAATTCGAAGTTATACCCCATACTGATATACCACCTTGGGACGATGACGTATTTGGTAATAGCGGCATCGTGGTAAGGTCTAAATACGTAATATTTGAAAATTTACGCCCGAGTTGTGACATGGAAATACCCTATAGCCTGCTCGCCTCAGAAAAGTACTACAAAGTTATTTACACTGGAATATCCGAGGCTCATTACATTGTTTTATCGCCGGATGGCCTAGGCGTTGATACTAAAGCCGGTCTTTTTATGCATGCCTTGGAATTAACGGCGATAACAGATAGTGAAATTGTTCGGAGGGTACATTTTCCGCTAGAAAACCTAGTGGCATTATAAAATAGGATAGAGGATACAAGCCGTGATACAACTACCTGATTTAACCGAAGGTTGCTGCCGAGACGCTGAAAACACCCATGCCATACTTGGTTCAAAAATCATAGCATTCAATGAGAACGGCGGTGTAGACGTTGATATTGAAGTTCTAAAAATGCCCGAAGGGGACCAAATTGTAGTGACCGACCAAGGCTTGAGGCTTAAAACTGCAGCTGACTTTTTCTCGGTAGCAATGGATATATGCGCCCGATGTTCGTTTCAAGAGACGAAAACAAGGGTAAAATGCTTTAATGCCGGTACTTTTGCTTTTTTAGTCAGTACAATGCTGTAGCTACATTTTTACGAAATGACGGGCAAAGCGTAAAAGGGTAGCGCCTTTATCGGTAATATTGCGCATTTTATCGACTTTTTGGGAAAAGACTAAATGCATATGATTAATCTTGCTTTTTATAACCATAACAGCCGTTAAAATACCTATAATAAGTACAAACATAACAATCATGAAAATTATGCCTATAATATAAAACGTATTCTGTAAATCCATATATTAACTCCTAAACGTATAGCTTCGTTTACATTATGTTATTTCTGCGTTTTTCATCAGTTTCGCTTTGGGCTATATCAGCTGCATCACTGGCTCGTTTTGCAGTTTTGTCGGCCATTTCTTTGGTTTTATCGCTGACTTTATTAACAAGATTTTTTGAGCGGTCCAAAGAACTATTCAGTTTCTGTATTGCCATGTCGCGCTTTTCAGAAAACTGTTGCTTGGCTTGGTCAGTGGTTGTCATTGCCTGGCGGCGCAGCTTACGACGGGTCTCTACGCCACTTTGCGGCGCCATAAGCATGCCGGTAATTACTCCTGCTGCTGCACCAAATAGTGCACCAAGGGCTACATATGCACCGCGGTCGGTATTGTCTTGTGTCGTCATAAAACTTACTCCTTAATTTGGTTAGTTATAGCTTGCACTATAGATTGGACGATGATTATATTCAGTTAAAATAATTACATTATTACCAGGACTTATTATCAAGCAGATGGAATCAATGTCACGTTTGCATTATTAAACATAAAATTTTCGTGTACTGGTTCTTCTGGCTGAGCCAAAAAAGGGAACACATAACCGAGCGTAACGACGCCTTGAAGCGGAAATGGCGTATGATTACTGGTAAGAAAATAGTGGCCGTACCTGGCATTGATTGCATGTAGTCCAAGTGAATGTACGGTTTCTTTAGTAGAATCAATGTCTAATACTACCTTCATTTCACTCCGGACAGCGCTGCGAACAACAGCGCGTAATTCTTGTGCAGTTGTGACGCGTAAAAACAGCGGACGATCGGCATTAATTTGTTGCTGCAATTCAGTATATAAATTATGGAAAAGCCCGAGTTGTTTAGCATCTGGCTGGTCAGATATAAATGACATGTGTTTGTGGTAATAAGCATAGTATTCGGGGTCAATTCTTTGCCCAGGCAACAACTTATCGATTGCTGCAGGGTAGCAGGTACTAGTGTGGCGACCTGTAACCCCTAAAGTTACACATCGCCTATAATTTGATTTACTCATTGGAATTATAATTATAAATGAGCATCTCCTATATTTTAAAACTCTATAAAAGATTTACGGCTCTTAAAGCAGAAGCTTTTTTGGCCGTAAGGCGTGACTGAATATGAGATAATTTACTTTCGCGATTTTTAACAGTTGCAGCAAATTGCAAAACCAGAGATAATAGGGTAAACATAAGCAAAATATACGTGGTGGGCAGTACTAATACACATGAAATTCTTTGGTAAAAAAGACGTAAAAAAGACTAGTGCTTTGGCGAACAGTCTTCAGAATGAAAAAGTAAAAAGTGACATTATAGTAAACACGATTGACGACGGTGTAGTGATGATTGATGATCAGCAAATTATTCAGTTGTTTAACCCAGCCGCGACGCGCATAACGGGCTGGTTGGCGGGCGAAGCAGTAGGGCTAGATTATAAACTTGTACTAAAATTAGTGAACGAAAAAGCCGAGGACTACCAGGTCGACCAACACCCATTTGCCCGGGTATTCATGAGTAAATCAAATGCCCATGATAACAGTGGTGATTTACTCAGTAAAAATGGTAAGAACGTTGCAATTGATATAAGTGTCTCGCCGTTAATTGGTGAAAATGGTGAAGTACAGGGTGCAGTAGGTATACTTCGTGATGTCGGAGACCAACGGCGAGCCGAAAAACAGCGGGCAGATTTTATTAGTACGGCGAGCCACGAAATGCGTACCCCAGTTGCCGCTATCGAAGGTTACTTAGCACTTGCATTGAATGAAAAGGTGAGCAAGATTGATAGTAAAGCACGTAATTTTCTTGAAAAAGCGCATGAAAGTACCCAGCGGCTGGGCAATTTATTCCAGGATTTATTAACGAGTGCCAAGGCTGAAGACGGGCGTCTAAGCAGCCACCCTGTAGCCATAGAAATGGGAGATTATTTAGTACATTTGACCGAGGATCTCCGCTTTGTCGCTGAAAAGAAAAACTTGGCCATGGAGTTTGTAGTTGGATCGAGCACCGAGGGCAATAGTTATGCCGACGCCAGCAGGGTCATAGCTCCGCTTTACTACTGTTTTGCCGACGCCGACAGATTACGTGAAGTTATTACTAATTTATTCGATAATGCCGTTAAATACACCGAAACAGGCAAGATATCGATTGGACTCACCGGAGACGCCAAGGTTGTGCAGTTCAGAATTCATGACACTGGACCCGGTATTCCTGCCGAAGATCAAAGCCATTTGTTCCAGAAATTTTACCGCGTCGATAATTCGGCCACGCGTACTATTGGCGGCACCGGCCTTGGCTTATTTATATGCAAGAAAATTGTTGAATTATATGATGGCCGAATCTGGATAGAAAGTATCGTTGGCAGTGGCAGTACTTTTTTTATAAACTTACCGCGCATATCCAGCGAAAAGGCTGCCCAACTACAAGCCCAAGAAGCCGGTCAAATGCAGTCAATAGTATCGGCAGCTGTTGTGACCCCGGCAATTGTTACGCCGCCCAGTAAAATATAAAACGTCTTACAGCGACGAAAGCAATAGCGTGATACAATAATTAAGAAGTAAGCATAATCACCTAACGTACGGCAAAGGATTGCACATATGTCCAAAATAATGCTCGTCGAAGACGATAATAACCTACGCGAAATTTATGAGGCGCGGCTTATGGCTGAAGGCTATGAAATCGTTAGTGCCCGCGACGGCGAAGAAGCTTTGGCTATTGCCGTAAAAGAACGCCCGGATCTAATTATTTCTGATGTTATGATGCCGAAAATCAGCGGTTTTGACATGCTAGATATTTTGCGAAGTACACCAGAGACTAAAGATGTTAAAGTCATTATGATGACGGCACTCAGCCAAGCCGAAGACAAAGCCCGTGCCGATAAACTTGGAGCCGACCGTTACCTGGTAAAATCTCAAGTTACGCTTGAAGATGTTGCTAAAGTTGCCCGCGAAGTATTAATGGGCAACACCCCAGCAGTTCATTCATTACCAACAGAACCCGCCAGTGAATCTCCCGAACCTCCTGCCGCCACAAATGTGCCTGCTACCGAACCTGCGGCGGCCGTAGCACCTGCAGTTTCAGCGCCATCAGTTGCTTTGCCGGTCGCTACTATTGACCCAGTTTCGTCTGTTACGCCCGCTGCAGACGCCGACGCAGGTGTGTCCGATCTTGTTACAGCTTCTGTTCAAAATGCCGTTGCTGCCGAACCTGCAGTTACTATAGCGCCAGATCCGACTCCACCACCCACTGTGCCTGATATAGAGCGCACATCGGCCGAAGTATGGGCAGAGCCAACTACGCGTACAGAAGATAATGAAGCCAAGGCTAAGAGTGACCCGACTGCCGCTGCCGAAGCTAATGTAGCTGCCGCTCCGACCCAAAGTCTGGCTGACGAAGAAGCAGCAATTGCCAAGCAAATCGAAGGCTTTATTGCCAAACCAGCAGAAGCCCCACCAGAAGCTGCACCCCAACCTCCCGTACCCGAGTCGC
>JAYUBM010000069.1:0-5737 GCA_043740875.1 bacterium
TATATCAAAGGGCAACCAATCATTTGAGTCATTTCTGCAACACCTTTACCGGTGTTTAATAGCTGCCGGCTAGTGTGCAGCTTGGGATGAATGCCGAGCACAAAAGGCGAGCCGTATGCTAATACGGTGAGGCTTTTTGTCGCAGGCATACGCCCAAGATGTGCCTAGATTGTCGTCTTGGGTTTGGAGTGCCGTATCTTCGCCAACTCCGACTCAAAACTAGCAATATCCTTAAATCGCCGGTATACACTTGCGAAACGTACATAAGCGACTTCGTCGGTAAGTGCCAATTGCTCCATCACAATCTCACCTATTCTGCTGGTGGGGAGTTCGGATTCGCCGCACGCATACAACTGGTTTTCGATTTCTGCTGCCATTTGTTCGACTTGCAAGCTACTGACACCCGTCTTTTCACAGGCGCGGTACAAGCCGGCAAGTAACTTTTCGCGGCTATATAGCTGCCGGGCACCGTTGTTTTTAATAACAATGAGTGGCGGCTTTTCGATGCGCTCATAGGTTGTGAAGCGGTGCGTGCAGTTGATACACTCGCGGCGGCGGCGAATCGCTTCACCATCACCCGCTTCGCGCGATTCAATAACTTTTGTATCTTCGTTCTTACACTTGTTGCAGCGCATTATTTTCGTTCTCCCTCTAAAATATTCAAGGTGCCACACTTATTTTGGTGATGCTTGTGTAATCGCACAAACCCATATGTAGTGTTTATGTTATCTATAATAGCGCTACCACTAGCGTTTTGCAAGCATAAAAGCGGTGTATTTTTTGTGACAAGTTTGTTCACTTTTCCTCTGTTGGAGGAGTGTCTTTGTGATTTCGCCTTGATCGTAAGCGTCGTAAAAATGACGGCTTTTCGAGTTCTTCTTCTGATGATTCTGAAGCATGATCACTGCTGCCTGCATCACCCGAGGCAATAGTATCAACCTTGCCCGTATCGGTATCGTCATCAAGGCCAGAACTGTGTCGCCAAATATGGGTTGAGTCAGAATTATCATCTGTGAAATTGCTCACAGCTTCTTTATCATCTTTAGGCTTATTATCATCGAGTGACATGTCGAGGTCTTCCATGTCTGGCACTGATTCACCCGAAAAAATACTACGTGGTACAGGTTCGTTTGTTGGTTCGTCTGCTGACACCACCGACTCTTCTTGCTCATCGTCATTATCACTGTCATCATTTTTACCAGCATTAGCTGTTTCCGGATTGTCACCACGTACTACTCGGCGGCCATAATATGACTCGTCAAAACCAGTTGCAACAACGGTCACAATCATTTCGCCCTCAAGGTCAGGATTAATAGTTGCCCCAAAGATAATATTTGCATCGGTATCGGCAGCACTGGTAATCGTCTCGGCAGCGATGTTAATTTCATGCATAGACATGTCGTTGCCACCAATAATATTGAAAAGCACTCCTCGTGCCCCATCAATTGATACCTCAAGTAATGGTGATTCAATCGCTTGTTTGGCAGCTTCCATAGCCCGGTTTTCACCGCTAGCTCGGCCAATGCCCATAAGTGCACTACCGGCATTTTTCATAACGGCTTTCACATCTGCAAAGTCGAGGTTAATAAGCCCGTGGACGGTAATTAGGTCGGATATTCCCTGCACTCCTTGGCGCAGTACATCATCTGCCACTTTGAAGGCTTCGAGCAAAGGAGTCTTGCGGTCAATTGTTTGCAGTAAGCGGTCATTGGGAATAATAATGAGCGTATCAACAGTAGAACGTAAATTATTTATGGCAATTTCGGCATTCTTGCGGCGTTTTTCACCTTCGAAGGCAAAAGGCTTGGTGGCAAAGCCAACAACCAGTATTCCTGCCTCTTTGGCCAAGGTAGCCACAACGTGCCCAGCACCACTGCCTGTTCCACCACCGGCACCGATGGTTATAAATACCATATCAGCCCCTGCTAAAGCTTTGGTAATTTCTGCTTTCGACTCATTGGCAGCATTTTCGCCTACTAATGGGTCAGCTCCGGCTCCGAGGCCGCGGGTAGTGTCTTTACCAATGTGTATTTTTACGGTAGCTTTACTGTAATGTAGAGCCTGTGCATCGGTGTTAATAGCGATGAATTCAACACCGTCCACACCTGCTTCAACCATACGGTTTATAGCAGCGCCACCGGCACCGCCTACACCTATTACTTTTATACGTGCGAATGTTTCAATTGCTGGATCAACCTGAGGCATGGGCGTTGGTTCTCCTTATACGGTCCACTTTATATGCTTCACAGTATAGACTTGTGTGCACATTTATTCAATAACCGTAAAAACAAATTTAAAGCTAACCAAGAATTTTATCCACCACTTTTTTAGTTTAGCCAAAAATAGCACAAATTGAACACATTCCGTCTACGAATTTAGGGCTAAGATTTACGGCGTAATTTACCAAATAAACCAGACACACTTTTTATCAAACTTATCGATTCGCTATCATAACCACTGTTCTGGGCGCTAGAATCCAATATCATATCGAGCAGCATAAGGCCTATGCAGCTTACGTATGAAGAATCTTCATTGATGTCACTTAGGCCGCCGATAGGCAAAAGAGTTCCAACACGTGCCGGCAGTTGTAATTCTTCACGGGCAAATTCGGCAATTCCCGGCAACCTGGCACTAGCACCCACAATGACCGCACCACCCGGTAATTTGCGTGAACGGTTAATCTTTTTTAGTTCTTTATCGACAAACTCGAATATTTCACCAACACGGGCTTCGACAATCATGCGCACATCGTCGGCATTAAAGGTATGTTGTACTTTACCATGTGATACGGCGGCTATTGCCCGATGATTTTTGCTGCTTAGGTTAGCGTGATCCAGTTTTACTTTCTCGGCAATGTCTAAATCGGTACGCAATCCTATGGCAAGATCGTTGGTAATGTTAGTGCCGCCCATCGGTATAACGGCGACGTGCTGTACTTCGCCGTCTTCTATGACCACAATGTTGGTAGTTCCGGCTCCAATGTCGATTACCACTGTGCCGGCTTCTTTTTGCTGACGATTTAGTACTGCCTCGGCGGCCGCCAAACTTGATACTGTACGGTGTTTTGCTGTAACAGATGCTTTTTCAAGGGCGATATCCAAGCTTTTTACGCTGGGGCTACTGGCCGTCACGATATGCGTATCTACCTCGAGGCGGACGCCGCGCATACCAACGGGATCCTTGATGTTATCTTGGCCATCTAGGCGGTAACTTTTTGGAAAAACTTGAATAATTTCGCGGTTGGCTGGCAACTGCATCACGGCAGCGGCTTCTTCTACGCGGTAACGGTCGTCGTTGCTTATTTCGCGGTTGGCAGCACTGATGGCAATGACACCCTTGCTGTTCACGCCCGAAACGTGCGAACCATTAATATTAACAGTGGCGGCATTGACGCGGCGGCCAGAATGCCGTTCGGCCTCATTAATAGCGGCAATAATACTGCTGGCAACTTCTTCAGGATGGGTAATAACGCCTTTGCGCATTCCCTGGTTTTCGGCCGATCCATAGCCTATAATTTCTGGTTCACCAGCTTGATTAATGGCACCCACAACGCAGCGGACTGTAGACGTACCAATGTCTATACCGACAAAGTGCGGGAGATTATTATCTGACGATGACATGTTGGCAGTATAACGCTTATCATTGCCTGTCGGCAAGAGGCAGTATCAGATGTCTTGATCATGCGAGCTAAAGCTCACGTTCTTCCAACTTTTGGATAGCAAACTCTGATCATGCCCTCCCTGCGGGAGTGCGCTTTCATTACTTTGACTCGGCAAGGTAACATAAACCGACTGGGCGCACTTCGTTCTTGAGGCAAGTCTTAAGTTATTCAAGATTATTGGATCGATCGGCGGCAAGACGTAATTCTCGTAGTTGTTTTACACTCCATAGGGCAGTCTTAGCCAAGACTCTAGCGTGTGGGCTCTCATTGTGCAGTAATGGATCCCAGCGCTCGCGAATATCGTCAAAAGAGGGATCGAACCAACCTACTTCAAAGAATTCTTTAAACTTTTTTTCCATGTCCATATCAGCCCCTATTGCAGAATTTTCATCATAGGCAAGTATATCTGGGTCTATCCAGTTGGTATACTTCTGTTCGGGGCTATTTGACATGACCGCATTATAGTTACCTATGGATTAATTTAGCAAGCATGAGAAGAATAAAAAACAGTGCTACAAATCTCAGTTTTTTAACATAGGCAGTGGGGGCTGCCGCGCATAAAAAGGTTCACCGAAGACTGATGAAATAGAGGGTTTTAGCCTGCCGCTACAAGCCAATCAAGCCTTTAGGCCGACTGTAAGGAGTCTTGGCTTGTACGGAAGGATAAAAGTTTATATTTCAATCATGTCTTTGGTGTTGCTTTTTAGGGGTGGTAGACCCGTTAAAACTTATTAAAGGCGGGTCAGAATTTCGGCACCGCCAGGGGTAATCAAAATGGTATCTTCAAAGTGGGCAGATTGGCTGCCATCGGCTGTATGTATGGTCCAGCCATCGGGGTTTAGGCGTACACGCCAGTCACCACGGGTAGACATTGGCTCGATAGCAATCGTCATTCCTGGCTCTAACACTGGTCCGGTGCCGGCTTTTCCGTAATTTGGAATGTTAGGATCTTCGTGCATGTCATGGCCAACAGCGTGCCCCACCAGGTCACGCACAATGCCATAATTACCCTTGTCAAGTACCGTTTGGACGGCCGCGGCGATATCTCCTACCCGGCAACCACCATGAGCCGCAAATATGCCCGCATCAAGTGCAGACAATGTTTGTTTTAACAAATTTTGGTCAGCTTTTGAGCCCTGTCCAATAATTGTACTGCGTGCTGCGTCGGTTATCATGCCCCGATACGTTACGCAAAAATCAAAACTAACAATATCACCGTCTTTTAGCACGCGGTCGCTGGGAATCCCATGCACCACTTCATCATTAACGGATATACAAATAACATCAGGAAAGCCTTGATAGCCCAAAATCGAGGGCTTGCCGCCCAGTGCTTTTAGCTCTTGGCCAGCGACCTGGGCTAAATCTTTAGTGGTCATGCCAACCTGGGCAGTAAGTACAAGTTTGTTTAAAACAGTGGCTAGCATTTGCCCACCTTCGCGCATAGATTTTATTTCGGCGTCTGTTTTTACTCGTGTATGCATAAATTTAAACCTCTTAATGCGTAGTAGTTACGACAACAGCGGTAGGATATCCTTATGTATTTCTTGTGGTTCGCGTTCAGAATTTATATCGTGTACTTTTATACCAGCCTCGGCAAAGTGCTGTAGTATCGGCTTAGTAACTACTTCGTATTCCGCAAAACGCTTGGCTATAGATTCGGCAGTATCATCTTGGCGGCCACGCGCCAACAAACGCTGTTGTACCACTTTTTCACTTGCTTCAAGGTGTAGCACCGTTTTGATGCACAGCAAACCTGCTTTGTGTTGTGCTAATAACCACTCAGCCTGGCCAGCCGTACGCGGAAAGCCGTCGAGCACAAATTCTTCATCCATTTCAATCATATGAAAAATTTTGTCCGCTAAAGCAATCATTTCAGAATCGTCCAAAAGCTTTCCAGCTAACATTTCTTTACGGCGCGTTCCGGTCACAAGCATACGCAAAAATTCGCCAGTTGATAACCACGGCAAGCCAAGCTCATCTGCCAGCCAGCGGCCTTGCACACTTTTTCCAGCACCGGCTACTCCCATCAGTATTATCATCGTGCTAACTCTGTGTTTTGCACATTTTGAGCGCATA
>JAYUBM010000070.1:0-5731 GCA_043740875.1 bacterium
GATACAATCACGCCCATACTGGCACTTGCCGCGCGTATGTCTTGCTTGAATTTTGGCACCCAAGCTGGCTGCCATTTGCCATTTTTGGTTTCCCACAATAATATTCCGCAAAGTGCCAGGTTTTGGTTTTTTACGTTTTGTTTAATATCAGCGCCACGTTCACCCTTTTTGACTTCTATGATTTCGTCTAAAGGGAATTCTTGGGTCAGGCGGTTTTCGAGGTCGAGTTCGAGTACTTCGCCTTGGTTTTGCTGGCTACCCTGCGACGCTTTGCGCTGGGCTTCTTCGAGTGCCTTTTGGGTGTCGAGTAGTTTCTTGTCCTGCTCGGCAATTTTTAGTCGGTATTTTTCTTCAGAATTTTTTGCGGTTTCTTCACGTATTTTGTCTTCACTAGCAGCCAGCCTTTTTTGGGATTCCAGCTCGGCATTGGCCCGGGCTAGTTTTTCTGCCCGCAGCGAATCCATAAGTGCGCCCTGTTCGGCTCGTAATTTTTTGCTTTCGAGTTCGGCACTTTCGGCCGTCACTTTAAGCCCTGTTAATATTGCTTCTTGGTCGTTTGCGAGCATCTTTTGGGCGTTAGTAGCCTCGAGGATCATTTTTCGTTTGGCAAGCTCGAGGTCATTGGTTGCTTGTTGCCGCAACAAAACTCTCTCGTCATCAAGCTTTTTTTGAATGATTGCTACTGCTACTGCCCGCGCCTCACGGCTTGATTCTTCGGCTTCTGTTTTAACGCGCTTCAGTTCAAGTTCATGTTTTTTATGTTCTGCGGCCAAAACTGTTTTTTGAATATCTTTAGTAAGCGCTTCGCTTAGCTCTATTTCGTATCCACATTGGCCGCAGTTTATTTTCATACATGTATAGTATACGTGCTGACTCAGGATGTGACTATGGTTATAAGTACAGCAGTTTGCACTATATGCACATTTCTGGCGTTGCAAATGCCCCAAAGGTTTTTAGATGTCAAAGTAAAAGTGTAAAAATTTTTACAGACCTCGTCCCAGAATGCCGTTTATATTTAAATATAAGTAAAGGTAGCTATAGTTTAAAATAGCGCAATATGCAGAAAAGAGGGTGGGCCTATTCGAAAAAACCTTAGTAAATTATTGTATGCTGGCGCTGGTGCTTCACTTGCGCTAGGAGTAGGTGAATCTTCTTTTTGGTATGCAGCCGAGCAACAGCAGAATTTGCACACAATAGAAGCCCCCGCCTATGTAGATGTCGCTAGTTTGGGTAATATAGCAATAAGCCCTAGTGTTGATACTGTTGCAATCCCTAATTCTGAAAGTTCTATAAATATGGGTGCTATAGCATTAACACCAGCCATAAGATTAAAGCCACCCATAGCAAGCGAAATGCCTACAACTACTATCGAAGCATCAGCGCCAGAAATGCCCGAGCATTACGAAACTTGGCTTAAAGTTAGCCAGTGTGAATCTAATGGAAATTGGAGCATTAACACTGGCAACGGGTTTTATGGAGGACTGCAGTTTACCCGGCAGTCATGGGTCGGAGCAGGTGGATTAGAATATGCAGCTAGGGCTGATTTGGCCACTCCACTGCAACAAATTATTGTGGCTAACAGGCTACAGAAAATTCAAGGCTGGCGGGCGTGGCCAGGCTGTGCCCGTAAGCTTGGCTTACGCTAAAATCTATACGTTCAAATAAATAATTAGCAGTTATGAGTTTAGTCGAACAGCCGCTTAAAAAATAGCATGATACACTAAAATAAGTGACTAAAAAACAGCGTTTTACATTATATGCGACTATAATTGCTAGTGGCATTGTCATACTCGATGGCTCGGTTGTTAATCTTGCCCTTCCCCATATATCCAGCGGATTAAACGCCAGCTTTTCTGATTTACAGTGGATTATTGATGGCTATCTGTTGAGCTTGTCTGCCCTGATATTAATTGGCGGATCTCTGGGTGATATTTTAGGTCGCAAACGGGTATATTTGTTTGGTCTGGCTGGCTTCGGGATTGCGTCGCTGTTATGCGGTTTGTCGGTTACGCCCGGTATGTTGATTGGGCTGCGGATGCTACAAGGCGTATTTGGGGCACTATTAGTACCAGGGGCGCTGGCAATAATCAACACTAACTTTGATACCAAGTCACGGAGCGCTGCAATAGGAAAGTGGACCGCATGGTCGGCGCTAGCCGCTGCTATTGGCCCCCTAGTTGGCGGCTACATCATAAGCTTCGCGTCTTGGCGCTGGATATTTATAATCAATGTTCCATTGGTTGTGATTTGTTTTTATTTAGGAGTAAGAGGTATCAAGGAAACAAAAGACCCAGCGCCGCGCAAAATTGACTTTGCAGGGGCGTTTTTAGCGGCTCTTGCTCTGTGCGGTATTACCTTTGGGCTTATCGAGGGTCCTGCCCGGCACTGGCAGGCAGCAGCGGTGATACCATTAACGCTAGGTATTTTGTCGTCTGTTTTATTTTTAGCAATTGAAAAACGCTCAAAAGACCCAATGGTAAAGCTGGAGTTATTCAAATCACGTAATTTTGTGGCAGCTAATATTGCGACTTTTGCTATGTATGGGGCGCTTAGCGGGTTCTTTTTTGCTTTACTAATTTATCTGCAAAATGTTGTGGGCTTTTCGAGTCTAAAAGCGGGGCTAACAATGTTGCCAATATCTATAATGCTTTTGTTACTTTCTAGCCGCATCGGTGTACTTGTTGGCCGCTATGGCTCGAAGCCATTCATGACGGCTGGTCCGTTGATTGCCGCCGCTGGTATGTTGTCGCTTATAAACTTACATAAAGACTCGAGTCTGCTTGGCGCGGTGTTGCCAGGTATCACTTTGTTTGGGCTGGGGCTTGCACTGAATGTGGCCCCGCTCACCAGCACGGTTATGAGTTCGGTCAAAGAAGCTGATTCGGGCATTGCATCAGGCGTGAATAACGCCGTATCGCGGGTATCGGGCCTGCTGGTAATAGCACTGCTAGGGTTATTTGGTACAGCAAACAGTTACAGGTATACCGTTTTACTATGTGTCGTTTTGGCCGCATCAGCCGGAATTATTTCTTTTTTGCTTGTCGATAATGCAGCCATGAAGCGCGCCAGAGCCTAGTCGTTACTAAGTTAAAACGCTTCCAAAATGAGGAAGCGTTTTAAGCAGTTTGCGCGCAGTTTAGCCAACGATAGCTATATATCCCCCAAAAACCAGCCAATTTCTTCATCTGTAAATTTAAGCTCGAAAAAGTCATTGCCGCCATTGACCGAAAAAACGTGATACAGCACCCCACCCTGCATAGTTGTGTGGTATTCACTGACATCAGCTACATGGTAGTCTCGGCCATGCCAGCGTACTTTAAACGGCCTGATGGTGCGGTATCTTGCTTTACAGATCGCGACAGTTTGTCTCTGCTGGGTAGTTGTTGATTGCATAGAATTATCTCCAGTTGCATACAAATACTTTTAGGTCTGGCAATAATGACTTGGCTTCGCCGTAAGCCATACCGGCGCTTATGCCAAAGTTTTTTGCCTCTTTACTGACAGCAGTAATAACGCAAGCATTCATACTACGCAGCGTTTTTCGCTTTGATTTATTTTTGTCGACAGCAAATGCCCAACTTCGCTTAATTTGTTCCTGAGATATCATATTCATTTGTAACTGCATATTAATTGCCTCCTTGTAGGGCGCGGGTGCTTAAAAGTTTCCAGGTGTTTTTAGCGGGCTCAAAGCCCAGGCGGTACAGTTTGACGCCATCAGTCATATTAAAAATCTCGATAAGCTCTTGGCCTTTTTTGACAATGCAGCGCAGGCCGCTTTCTAGAAAATTAATTTGGTCGCCTTGTTCGAGTTCGATACGGCGTGGAAAACTACGGTTGGTGGCGCCGCCGCTAAAGTAATACGATGTGACACTTACTTCTTGATACATATACTTCTCCTTGATTTATGGGCACTTTAAAGAATCGACTGATAGCATCTCAGTCAGGACGGATTAGCCCAAGATAGAGTTGCCCTTTAGGCCGCGCAAACCGTCCATGGTCGCGGGGTCATTACAGGTAACTAATGTATTTAGGATCAATGCAGTGACCGAAGTATGCTTGCCTAGTAAGTGCTTTAGAATCGTATAGATTCTTATATAAAGCTTGAAGACGATGAGATAGTTAAACTGTCCATGCCTCCATAGCTAAGTACTAGTATACGCCGCAGTTGCCGGCATTGTATATATGATTTTTTACACCTTTTTCTTGGGTTAGGACGCTTTTGTGAAGCGGTTTTTTGGTGTAAATAGCGCTACAAAACCACTACGTTTAATCAGTAATGCCAGGACCAAGCAAAAGACTTGTCGGAACTGAACAGCGAAGGTTTTTAACGATTTCGTCACGGTAAAGTGGATGTACCCCATTTGGTACGGTTTGGGCTAAAGTCACCAACCAACCATATTCAGTAGTACCACCATGGGTTGCATCAACGAGCGGATCATCTAAATTAAGACCGGTGGCATCCCTAACTGCTTCACAAATAAAATGGCGTTCGTTTACAAGTGATTCCGACGGAAAAAATTTAGCAAACAGCACCGCCCTGTTTTTGGCACTCTTCGCCCTGGCAGATGAAAGTACGAGGTCGGAAAGCTGTATTTGTTGGGTGAAGGTAGGTGGCATATGAAGCAAGTTGTCATTTAGACGGTTAATCGCGTCTCTCTGCAATGGTGGTTTCACTTGTAATTCTTTGAGCATTAAAAGTTCCAGACATAACCTCCCCGCCTTGATTGGATCTATTTTACGGCCATATTGCCGCTGAGCTTGCTCATTAAAAATAACCGTTGCTTCTGGGCTTATAACAGGTCTGAATAGGCGTGGTAAACGGAGTTTTTGCGGTGCTAACTCAAGGTCGGTCATTGCACTAAGTGTAACATTACTGGCCTAAAAATGACTGACAGGCCAGTTAAGTATATAAAATATTATTATACCCTGGTTTGTTTTTGCCACAGTGAATAATAGCGTCCCTTGCTTTTAAGTAGCTCGGCATGGGTCCCCTGCTCTTCGATTATGCCACCGTGCATCACAATAATACGGTCAAGTCCAGCAACCGTACTAAGCCGGTGAGCAATAATAATTGCTGTATGGCTGCCAATTATGGTTGGTAAGGCATGTTGGATAATATGCTCGCTTTCACTATCGAGCGCACTGGTAGCCTCATCGAACAGTACAATTGGCGCATTTTTTAACACTGCCCGGGCAATGACAACACGCTGCTTTTGGCCGCCACTCAGCTTTACGCCCCGCTCACCGACAACGGTATCGTAGCCTTTGGGCAATGTCGTGATAAAGTCGTGGGCATGGGCAGCCCGGGCAGCCCGCTGCACATCTTGGTCACTGGCTGAGTCGTTGTGGTAGGCAATATTCTCACGGATGGTTCGGTGAAACAATATCGGTTCTTGTGGTACATAGGCAATGTTTTGCCGTAAAATACTCTGGGCAATAGCGCGGATATCGGTACCGTCTATGCAAATAGTTCCTGATTCAATATCGTCAAAACGCATAAGTAAGCTTGCTAGCGTACTCTTACCTGCCCCGCTTAACCCAACAATGCCCACGTGTTCACCGGCTTTAATACGTAAGTCTAAATTTTTAAAAATGTAAGTATCGGTAGAATCCTCGCGGTATTTAAAACTTAAATCTTTTATCTCAATAGCAGCACCGTTCAGCTTCAGGGAAACAGGATGTAGTGGGTCACGAATAGTTTCATAGGTGGGCGCAAGCGTTGCCAGTGTTG
>JAYUBM010000071.1:0-1664 GCA_043740875.1 bacterium
ACATTTAATTTAAGCTGGTTCACATCGACTGGCGTAGCGTCTGCGGTATTTAAAATAATATCTAACATAAGCTGCTGCGCCATAAAAGAATACACATCAGTTGGGCTCTGGGTTAATGCCACAAAAATGCGCTTGCCGGTTTCGAGGGCATGTTTTGCCTCTACAGCCAGTTCACTTCCAAAGTGTGAAAACTCTTCGGCTTGGCGGTAATCTGCCAGTAACTTAAGTGTTTGTGACGCTAATGCTTTTTGCCGCTTATTATGCCCCATACCTCCGACACGGGTGACAGATAACCCCATATTAAGAGCTGGGCGGACACCGTTTCGGAAGATGCTCATGTCTAAAATCCACTGGCCATCGGTGATAGACATAATGTTTGTTGGCAAATATGCCGTTATGTCACCTCCGGCGGCATTAACAAGCGGAATACTGGTAAGATGAGCGCCGTTTTTAGCCAAACGACCGGCCCGCTCGAGTAAGCTGCTATGTGCAAAAAACATATCACCGGGATAACTATCACGGCCCGGTGACACACCAGACAGCAAAGCAACTTCTCGGTAGGCATGCGCATGACTTGTGAGGTCGTCATAAATAATTATCGTATCTTGGGCTAGTTCTTGCCACAAATACTCGGCCATCGAACAAGCTACATATGGAGCAATGTAACTGGCAATCAGAGATTCAAACATAGTACTTACTACCACAATTGCATTGTCGAGAGCCCCGGCTTCTTGCAAACGCGTAAGCAGCGCATCAACATCACTTCGGCGCTTAGCGATCATGGCATACACCACAACTTGATTAGTATTTTTTTGGTTAAGAGTCAGCTGGGTAACCAAAGTACTTTTACCGGATTTACTGTCGCCTAGCAGGGCCATACGCTGACCACGCAACACCGGAAAAAGGGAGTCTATGGCAGTTATACCGCTCTCGAGCTGGTCACTCAGCGCTTTTCGGGCATATAACGGCGGTGCCGTATTGAAAACAGGCCAGACGTTGTCTGGTGCAATAGGACCCTTGCCGTCAAGCGGCTCGCCCATGACACTGACAACCCGGCCAACAAAATCTTTGCCTACTTTGCAGACAAGTTCTTGATGCTGTACAACCGCAGTCATACCACTTACCAGCGTATCTTCGCCTAAATGCAAGATAACCACGTAATCGGGCAGCACTTGGTGCACAAAACCCTTACTGCCATCTTCAAACATTACCAGGGCGTGCACACGCACCGGTTGCAAGCCTCGGGCTTTAATCAAAAACTTATCAACAGCGATAACTTCACCAACTGCGTTCCCATTGGCAATAAGTTTTTCAAAATGCTGTGCTGTGCTGACACTCATGAAATCACCGCATATCTCATTGAACTGTTACCTTACGAGGTTCAGCTATCACTGGTGCATCCTGAACGGCGTGTATGAGCCCAGCCAGCGTTTTAATGTTGTCGCGCAGGTGTTGCCGTAAGCTCATATCAAACTGCTTGTTTGGGGTACGCAAAATACAGCCGGCGGCTATAGTCGGCTGTAAACCAACCTGCAAAACAGCAACTGGGCTAATTTCGGTGCGGATGTACTGGGCAATTTTGCTTATAAAAGGCGCGCTTGGTTCGGCCGAAAAACTTATGTGCAAACGTGGGGCATGTTCTTTCAGGTAATTAATAGCGTTTA
>JAYUBM010000072.1:0-1661 GCA_043740875.1 bacterium
TTAAAAAGTGCTTGGTTGGGGTTAAAGGCTATTGGCTGTGTAACCATGTTGAACATGGAAATATCACTGCTGGTATCTCCGACAGCAATACTCCCCTTAGTATTCAGATCATGTTTATCGATAATTGTTTTCAAAATTTCATCTTTTTTATTTGTAAAACGCTCTACTTTACCCGTTAATTTTATACCATCATCACTGTAAAATACCCCAGCAGCGCAGGTGTCAAAGCCAAGTGAAGCTGAAACGGCCTGTACGGCGCGTTTTTCGGATCCTGATATTGCTATAAGATAAAAATTATTCTTTTTAAGTGTGTCAATGAGCTGCCTTGTATACACATAGGTCGTTGAGGTCAAACTACGGGCGACAGAATTAATGGCTTCCTGATACTTTGCTAGGCTGAGCGCACCGCCAGAATGCTGCATTAACATTTCGACGGCTTGATGCATATAGTCGCCAAAAGAATCATCGGCAATACGCTGTCTGGCATCATGGATCAATCGTTCTATGTCACCGGCAGCAGCGCCATCAAGCTGGCCACGGTTTACCAGTTCTTTAACAATAAGCTGCATTAAACTAGTACGTACTATTGTGCCGTCAATATCAAAAACTGCAAACTGCTTACTCATAATTTATATTTTACATGAACATTGGATATTAGACGTTAAGTTCGATACTTACCGGACAATGATCACTGCCCATTACGCCGGGATGTATAGACGCGCTTAAAAGCATGGGTCGCAGTTTAGCCGAAATTAAAATGTAATCGATACGCCAGCCTACGTTCCGGGCGCGTGAATTTGCCCAATGGGTCCACCAACTATAATGACCGTTCCCTTGTGTAAATTCACGGAAGCTATCAACAAATCCAGCGTCTATAAGGGCTTTGAATCCGCTCCGTTCTTCGCTAGTAAAGCCGTGCTTGCCGACGTTACTTGCAGGATTTGCCAGATCATCCTCGGTGTATGCTACATTCAAATCCCCGCAAAATACGACCGGCTTTTTAACTTCTAGCGCTAGGCAGTATGCTAAAAAGGCTGGATCCCACACCTGTGCACGTATAGCCAAGCGTGACAAATCGCCTTTTGAATTTGGCGTATATACCGTAACTAAATAAAAATCTTCAAGTTCCGCTGTTATTACTCTTCCCTCGCGGCTCATATCCCCGTATTTGTCGGTAAAATTATATGATTTCATGAGTTCAACATCAAAACCTGTGTGTATAGTCAATACTTTTTGTTTTGAAAATATGGCCGTACCACTATAACCATTTTTATCGGCACTATGCCAATATTGTTCGTAACCAGGCAGTGTAAAAACCACTTGTTCGCGTTTGGCTTTTATCTCTTGTAAACAGATAATATCGGGCTGCTCGCCGGCTATAAATGCTTGGAATGTCCCTTTCGACAATACGGCTCGTAGTCCGTTCACATTCCAAGAAAATATTTTCATAGATGTATAGTAACATTGTCCTAAACTTTTGTTTGTCCATAGCTCTCTGCTAAACTAATCTTTAATGGCTTATACACGAGTACTTCTAAAGTTATCAGGCGAACAACTGGCAGGACAACATAGTTTTGGCGTTGACCCAACGGTTGCAAAATACCTGGCGTGTGAAATTAAAAAAGTAACCGATGCGGGTTGCCAAGTGGTAATTATTGCTG
>JAYUBM010000073.1:0-1652 GCA_043740875.1 bacterium
TATCTAATCTGACATCCAGTGAAGTGCGTACCCTGGTCATTGCTTATGAACCCGTCTGGGCACTGAGCAGCGGTACCGATTTTTTGCATCATGTTATGCCAAAACCTGACGAAATTATTAAAGCAACCAATGTTATCCGGCACAACATCAAAGAATTGTACGGTGTAAAAGCCGCCGAAAACGTACGTATTTTATACGGTGGCAGTGCCAACGCATCCAGTGCCTATGATCTTATGAATATCGACGGTATAGATGGTTTACTGGTGGGCGGCGCCAGTCTTAATTATCACGAATTTTCAGGAATAGTAGATGCTGCTTACCGGTTACAACATACGGCAGGAGAAGCGTGAAATGAGTACCGAAAAACCGATCATTGACGATGTTGCTAAGCCAGGCACTACCCCGGCCGACCCTACCAGTAAGCCAGTTATAGTTGGTCACAGTGCACCCATTGCCGACCCTATGGTAAGCCCCGTTGAAATCGTTTCAAAACCAGTGCCGGCCACTACTCCTGAAAAAGTGGTTGTTGCGGCAGCAGTACCTCAACCAGTTGTCAGTTCGACAAAATCCGGACGCATTGTTCCCCTGAGTTCTGCAAACGATATCCAAAAAGACACTAATACGCAAGCCGACAAAGCAGTGTTAGATAAAGCCGGCATACCTAAGCAAGAAATTGGTGCTCAGCAGGCTCGCTTGGCAGAAATTATCGACAGCGGCGAATATAATGTGGCAATCAACCAAAAAACTTCGGCAAGTTCAGTCCGATCATTTTTTATAACCGTGCTTGCGATTGTACTGCTGGGTATCATAGTGCTGTTTGTACTCACTGACCTAAAAGTAATTGATCTTGGCATAAAATTACCTATTCATATATTCAAGCAATAATTGTTACTATATATTGATGCCTAGTACTAATTTTTATGACCCGTGGGCCGAAGAACCCCCGGCAGCCGTCGATCTGCTAGATGGCCTTAACCCTGAACAAGCCCGGGCGGTTTTGCAAACCGAAGGCCCACTGTTAATCCAAGCAGGAGCCGGCAGTGGTAAGACAAAAACCCTCACGCACCGCATTGCCCATATTATTGGCCAAAAACTAGCCCGACCCGACCAAATACTGGCGGTAACATTCACTAATAAGGCGGCGCGCGAAATGCGCACCCGCGTGTATCACCTCATGAACCCGAGTTTACCTGCCGATGCCGAAGCGCCGCGTAGCTTTATGCCCTATATGGGGACTTTTCACAGTATTTGTGTGCGCCTACTTCGGCAAGACGGTGAACATATAGGTATACCGCGTAGTTTTGTTATATTCGATGAATCTGACCGCCAGGCGGCTATAAAGCAAGTTTGCAGGCGCATGAGTATTGACGAAAAGTCTTTCCCGCCTCGAATGCTCTCTAGCCTAATAAGCAGTGCCAAAAACGAAATGCTGGATCCGGCGCATTATGCCGGGTCGGCCAATAGCCCAGCCGCCCAGACTGCTGCAAAGGTATATCCGGGTTATGAACTGGCGCTCAAAGAAGCCAGTGCGCTTGATTTTGATGATCTAATCAGCAAAACGGTAAAGTTACTGGCTGGAATGCCCGAAATCCGCCAAAAATGGCAAGAACAATTTAGCTACGTCATGATTGACGAATACCAAGACACTAACG
>JAYUBM010000074.1:0-1644 GCA_043740875.1 bacterium
TTGCGTCCCATAAATAGGGTTAGTTCGCACTCTGCTTGATGTCTTTATTATATCGCTTCTTGATGTAATCTGCTTTAATTTTATTTATTTCGTTATTCTGTACATAGGGGTCGCCATGTGTCCGGGCAACAATTTCTTTGGCTTTTAATACCCACTCTTTTTCGATTAAATCAGCATCTTGCGCCGAAAGATGTGAAGTTACCGCAGTTGCAGCAGTGGTGGCCTGGGGATCGGCCGTTAACTGTTGAGCGCCAACATTCGCAAGTGTAGTAACCGAAGCGCTAGATGAAGAACTAGCAACCGTTTGTTGTTCTGGTGATTGCCCTGCTTCTGGGGACGCCGAACCAGGCGTCACCGCCTCGCTCGTGGGCTGTGGTAATTCGTGGCTTTTACTAAGGGTTTCTTGAGTATCCATACTTATATATCTCTGGTACTTATAATAGCAGCAAAAGCCGCTTATGTACTATGAAAACTAGGCTTTTTTATTCCACATTCTTGATACATAGAAAATTCCTACCAGTGTAAGCCCGAGTAGCAAAAAGAAGTCCTTAAAGGTTAATTGCCCTACCGATAGCAATACCCCAACAACGGCCAAGACGGCCGTAACAATAGCCGTGATACTTCTGCCCAGTGCAGCCGATGTATGCAACAACTTTACAAGTGCGCTAACTAATATAGCTACCATAACAACAAAAGCAACCTCAGGTACAATGACAAAAAGCAGCGGCAAACGGTATGGCGAAGAAAAAAGTATACAGCCTAAAAAGATCAATGTAGCCAGAGCAAGGATAATAATCTTTTTTTTACTCATAGATAAGAACACTTTTATGATTAATACTGTTTGGTAGTTTACAGGAATTTAGTTTTTCTGGAAATTAAAAGAAAGTTGTGCCATACCCCTGGCGCAACTTTCAATCTTTTAATTAAAATATATGGAACCAAGGGCAGCAAATCCGCTGTTATAAATAGACTATTAAGCGCTTACTGCCCGTTGGCTTTGACTGACCGCTCTTTAACGCTTTAGGCGATAAAGAACGATATATAATTTTCAGCTTTTTTTGTTTTCTGCTGACTGTTTAACATTAGCACGATAGTAAAATTAAAGCAATAGCATAATACAAAAGTATTTGTTGTAATAAATAACTATTACCCTTGTTATAGAAATATAATATATCAAACATAGTATCTTTACTTGATGATATAAATACATCAGAAATTTTAAAATAGACAAGTTATTTTATTATTTTTACTGTACACATTATTCATAAAAAACCAGCAAGTAACTGCATCCTAACTACACGGCAAATTAAGCAATATTTAGCATTTTAATAATTAAAAATAGCCTCTTTAGCTATAAATTAGGTCGCCAGTATCATCTTTATAGGGCCAGTTTCGCTATTTTGATATTTTTACCCAAATAAGGTCTAAACCTGTAAGGCAGTTTTTAAGTTTATATACCCTTTTTAGACCTCACGTACAATCAGCGTCAAAATTTCAAGTCAAACTACTACACATGTATGCAGTGCAACTGGGCACATAATCACTGAAAAAAAGTAGCCTTAGGTGGCTGCGCAGCGTCCTAATAGGCTTAAATCGCCGTTAATCGCCCGTTTCACTCGCTACACTGCTCCAACGTTATAAGCG
>JAYUBM010000075.1:0-5577 GCA_043740875.1 bacterium
GCATGCACACTTATTGACCATTTGCGGTTTACGCGCTGTGACCACAGTAAATAGCCGTGCATACCGTTTACACAAATGCTTGAAAGCAAAAGTTCTAAAATCAATTTACTATTTCCTGACTAGTTATATCCATTTAAAACAGTGTATCAGAATTTGCTTACGTACTTACCGCTTAGGCTGGTGTACGGGCTTACTTTTTTCTATTTTATCTTGTTCCAAAAAATAACTATGTCTGAATATATCCGGGACTTCGTCTATAAAGTCCCTGCCCATTGCAGCGAGTGCTGTTGCTCGCACAATACGGCGGTAATTTTGCAGTTCTTGCTTTGACATGCTAGCTGCATATGTCTCGGCCAGTGACACGTCGGGTGATACATAAAACTGTTTTTTCCATTCCATAAAGGCTTCACCTTCGTATAATATGCCCCATTTATCCCTTTCAAAAAAAGGCGCCGCGCGTGGTAAATCATGAAACTGGTTATGCATAAGCCATAGACGGAAAACGGTTTCTAGTAGTATGTCCTCGTGTATCTCGTATGCACTAATGATAGGCTCAATTTGATAATACACATTCTCTTGTGAGCCTCGCATAATATTCCGAAAAGGGTGATTAAAGAGGTATTCTGCTACGTTATGCCTTCTTTCAGAATTAAGTGGCTTTGCTTCACGTGCACTTTCGGCGACATCTAAACTAACTCTACTTAACGCCACATCTCTTGCGATAAAAGACGCTAGCTGTACCAGCACCCGGTACCTGTGTTCTTCAGGTAAAACATCAATAATACTTTTAGTACCCGCCATATGAGCCATCACTGCGGCAGCCCGCATTTCGCTATCGACCTTTGGTAAATAAAAGTCGTGTTGGTAGTGGGGCATAGTGGCCTGTTGTGCAAGGTTATTTGCGTCTGAAAAACCTCGCAAAAAACTCTTTATTGCCTGCTCTCCAACAATAATAAAAGGTCTTAACTCTGCATCGCTTGCGAGTATTTCATGCACACTAGCAGATACCGTATACGCCTCATCTGCATTATCTGTCGTAACTGTTCCTGCCTCGATAGGCCTGTCAAATCCTGGCTTATCATGATGATGCGGAAATAATCCAATGTGTTCATAACCTAAAATCTTAAGACTGCTGTGCCATTTACCTAACATTGTCTCTCTTAAAATACCTCTCGGAACCAGCCGGCCACCTGTCATTTCGAAGCGGCCCGCATTAAGTACTTCCGGCTCTACTTGCCGATCGGGCTGTAATAAGGCGGCTATATATTGCTGACGATAAGTATACTTATCAAAATCATCCCAGGCTTCCCCACTGCCCAGGTCATACATAGCAATAGCCGGTGTATCGCTAGGTAAGTCTGCTATAAGTTCAAAGTTAGTGGGCATTTAGCTTGCCATAAATAAATTACTATACTTATCTACTAGGCCTTTGAAATTATGAATTCCCTTTTTTTGAGTTTCTAGCATGCTTGCTTCTAACCCATCAAACTTTTGGTCAAGCTCAATATTCCGGGCCTGCGTCGCGTCATCAGTACCAGGTAACTTATCGTTTTTTGTACTAACTACAAATACTTTAACGTCCCTGTTCATGTGTTCCATAACAGCTATTAAATTATGGCCATCAATCGCTATATAGTAATCGCCAAATGGACGGACTATAGGCAGTGGCGGTAGCTCACTTGTTTTGCCCTGTTCAATACAATCAACAATAAATTTAACCGTGCCTTCCTTCAGGTAGTCCTGTGAAGGAATGATTTGTGAAGTTTTTAATGTTTTAAACATTTAGTAATGATACCGTTAACAAGATCAACTTCGATTGCATCTCCAGTTTTTAACATACTAGTCGCATTTATAGTTCCAACGATGCAAGGTATTTTAAGTTCCCTAGCTACTATTGCGGCGTGGCATAAAATGCCCCCTTGATCCGTAATAACAGCTTTTGCTTGCAACATTAAGGGGATGAATTCTGGACTCGTCATCTGGCAGACAAGGATCTCATCTGATTGCAAAGTAACACCCTTAGGATTATCAATAATTCTTACTATTCCCTTGATACGGCTTTGAGCTGCTGAAGCAACCTGTCCTTGTAATATATCAGTATTTCTGGGTATTAATGCTGGTACAAAATCTTCATAGTTTTTATCAATTAAACGATTATAGTCTATAAACCATGTACCCGTTTCTTCAGAATAAGCCGTTTCAAAATAACCTTTCATATATGATTGGATAAATTGAGCACCGACTTTTTTCTGCAGCATAACTTGTAATGTTAAATTATCAACTTTTACAAAATGAATAATGCTTTTAAGGTATTTTAATGCTTCGTAATTCTCTGGTTCTATTTTCCATTTTGCAAAATCAAACGTAAATATATGCGGTACAGCATTACCGTAGAAGCCCTGGGTCAAAACAGAATGTCCATCACTTATAATTTCACCAAAAATGCCTTTTTCATTCACGACAAAAATTGTTGCCCACTTATTGACTTCCATATGTGGCACAAACTCGGCAGTGTAATCTTTGGGGTTAATTGATTGGGCATCATACCAAGCCATAACATCTTTAGACTTTTTACCGCGGTTACGAAGTAGTTCAGTATGTACTCCTTTTTTAGGAATCAATCTTAAGGCACATAATTCTTCTCCGTGATCTTCTAAATATTTGATTAAATTCGGTGCCCTTCGAGTTAAATCACTAGCTTCAAAACTAGTTGGTTTATCGAAAGGAAAAGGTATAATTTCGGCAATTTCACCTAAACGCTCACGCTTGTAATTGTTTTCTACACGCATAGCTTTGACGTCTTTGTGACCTATCCGCTCAAGCCATTCTGTAAACGGAATTTGTGATTCATAAAATTTCGATAGTTCATTACCACTTTTTTGTTTATGAACTGCCTTACTAATGACACCTCTCACTAAATCAAGAACTACCGTATCACCTGACTTTAAAACTTTAGTCGCGTTGGCAGTGCCGACAATACAGGGCAAGTTAAATTCACGTGCAACAATTGCAGCGTGGCTCATCATGCCGCCATGGTCTGTAATGAGCGCCGCCGCTCTACGCATTATAGGCACATAGCTTGGACTTGTGCTTGGGACTACCAATACCATGCCGGGCGGAATTTGCTGAGTTGGGTCATGCACTACGACAACTTTACCTGTCATAAAATGTTTACCACCACGCGATGAAACTACACCCTGTAATACACCTTCGGCTGCAGCGTATTCTACATACCATTCCCATGAACGCTGCACATCTTCTTGGCTTAAAGCTAAATTTTCGCCATTTATATACGTCCAGCCGTAATATTGTTTTGAATTAACCTTGTTTGAATCCAGGTCATCAAGCCAACAATTTTCGATATTCTTTACCTTCTTTTTAGAAACCATTTGCACCGAATTATGTATAGATTGGCGTGTTTGCATCATCCATACTTTACGATCATCCATGAACATCGCAATATTTCTGGCCAAGTTAAGTTGATCTTGTACATCGTTATTTAAGGAATACTGCTTAGCAACTGCAAGTCGCTCGGCAGCCGATCCGACAATAACCTCGTTATTATCTTGTAAATCTTTAATACGTTTTGCAAAATACTTAACTAAACTACTTGTTTTTCCAACACCCGCATAGCTGTTTAAGGCCCATGGATATTTTATTGCGAGTTTTAATGGATCTTTTAATAGCGTTACATCTTGGTCAATAAAATTAATAAACGTAGGCTTATCTGGCAAGCTAAACGCGCCCCAAATATGATGCCGATCAGATTCTGAAAAGCTTTGTAAATTTTTAGAAATAGCACCTTCTGCGCCGTACAGTGCCAATTCAGCTATAAGCGTATATGACCATGCTTTTTTTAGTAATTCCATGAGTTCTAGCGGCTTATAAGTTCTACGCGTATCAATTTTTTTGGCTGCAATTTGCCACTTTTCGATATCTTGATTCAGCGTATTTTTGGTGGCATATGATTTAAATATTTCTTCTACGAACTGTACAAATGCTTCCCTATTATTAAGCCAGAGAGATTTATTATCTTTAAAAAGTAGCAGTGTTTTCGGTGGATTTGGGTAGACGGGGTTATTAAATAACTCAGTGAAATTATCTTGCTCAGCAGATAAAAAATCACTCATATACAGTGGGCAAGCGCTGGTTGGCCCCCAATAAAATAATTCTTTTGGGTCGCCAAGATAATGCTTCCCATGGCCCACATGTTTTATATCCAAAGTCGTAATAGGACGGGTTTGTACAATCCAAAGTTTACCCGATTTATCAACTGCCCATTCAATGTCTTGTGGTAACCCGTTATACAGTTTTTCAATGTGCAGGCTAGTTGATATTAGGGTGTTTGTTTCAAACGGCACAGGGATTTTTGCCGTCAATACTTCACTGTCTCGATTCCATAAAAACTCTAAAGGTGTAACTTTACCACTCACTAACTGTTCGCCAATTCCTTTGACATATTCGACCGTTAATTCGTTTGCACCGTTAACTGGATTTTTAGTAAACAATACGCCTGCATACTCAGGGTCTATCATTTCTTGTACAACAACAGCAATTTTGAAATCATGGCCCTGTCCAGACTGAGTAGCATAGGCATTTGTACGTGTGTTTGAACTTGTATGGCACTTTTTAATTTTTGTAATTACTTCTTTAGCTGGTACATACAAATAACTATCAAATTGTCCAGCCCATGACATATCCCCAGCGTCTTCTACGGTTGCAGAAGATCTGACAGCATATAGCATATTAAAATCTAGATTCAGCTTATCTACTTCATTTAAATCACCATTTACATCGAATGAATCATGCGAAACTGCCCAGCCTTGTGGTACATTTACGCCATTATTAAGTAGCTTTGCTAGGTTTGCAGCCTTACCACCAAACTTTGTTACATCGCCAGCATCATTCAGTCTAACAATCAAAACTCACCCCAGTTTTTGCCTGATGAAACATCCACCCGAAGGTTAACGCCAAGGCTTGGGTAAATACCTTCCATGGTAGTTTTGAGTATTTCGCCGACTTTAGCTGCATCGGCTTCGAGGCATTCGACTAAAATGCTGTCATGAATTTGCAGCAACTGTGTTGCGCCTTTTGGTAGTAGTGGGTCAACCGCCGTCATAGCCATTTTGGTCAAATCTGCAGCACTCCCCTGAATGGGCATATTGATTGCTGCGCGGTACGCGCCTTCACGAATCATAAAGTGTGGCGATTTAGCATCGGGTGTGGGACGGCGACGGCCAAGCAGTGTCTCTACATAGCCTCGGTCCAAGGCCTGCTGCCGGAATTTAGTGATCATTTCTTTTAATTTAGGACGAACCTGAAAATATTTATCTATAAATATCTTAGCTTCAGCCATACTTATGCCCGCCCCGCTGCTCAGGCCAAAAGTGCCTTGGCCGTATAAGATACCAAAGTTAACGGCTTTTGCCGCATAACGCATTTCTTTTGTGACGTCCTCGCTTGGAATGCCATTAATAAGTGCGGCAGTTTCGGTATGAATATCGCGGTTGTCATTGAAGGCTTGTATCATAAGTTCGTCATTGGCCATGGCGGCAGCTATGCGCAACTCGAACTGGC
>JAYUBM010000076.1:0-1602 GCA_043740875.1 bacterium
TAGGCAGTTATTTCATGATTTATTGCTGGCTTTTTATTCATGAAGCCAAAAAAACTACGTATTTTACGGACTACTTTTGTGAAAAAGCCAATTTTACCCTGGGGCAGTTCGGGCAGATTAGCATGTCCGCCCATCTGTATCCGGTTCACGTTTTCCGTACGTATTGATTGCACTGTTGTTTTGGCTAAATCCTGCAGCTCTTCTACTAATTTTTCACGCGGGTTTTCTATTTTACTGTCTTTCAAAAACTGTAATTCTTCTTCTATGTGCAATTTATCAATTGTAGCTCTTGCCTTTTTCACCGCTTCAGTCGTGGCTTCGGCAACTTTATTGCCGGCTTTAGTCAATAACGCTTCACGTAGTCGCGGCGACGGCCGAGTTAGGGCATAGGCAAAGTTAAATGAGCCACTCACCTCACGCAGGGTGTCTATGTATGGGTGAATATCTACCTGTTCAGGTGCGACCATGCCAATAGTTTTGATAAGTGGTAACAGTGGCAATGCATCGGGCAATTTTTGAGTGCCCTGGTATGTGCCGTAACCAATAAGGTGTAATGACGATGCAGCGTGTCCCAGCCGCTGTATTGCAGCCGGATCAAGCATAGAAAAGTCGGGTAAAACAGGGTTTTGTATCTGTTCTGGGGTTAGCTGAGAAGGGCTTTGCCAGTTGTGTTTAAGTATCAAAGTGAGGTCATTGTGCCATCCTTTGCCGATACTTGTCAATAGGGCCCAAAAAGCCCATATTAATTGTGTAAATATGAGCTAAAATAGAGTGATGAATATTATTGATACGCATTGTCATGTTCACGACCCGGAATTTACGAATAAATACGACAAATCAGTCGAAACTATTTTAAGCGAAGCCAAAGCGGCCGGTGTTTCGCAGTATATTTTGGTTGGCACATCGGGCAAATCAAGCATACTGGCCGTAGATTTTGCCGAAAAACATGGTGCTTACGCTGCATTAGCACTTCACCCGCACGAACCAAGCCTTAAACCGCCGGCAGTTATTGACCAAGAGTTTGTTATATTGCAGCATTTATTGTCGCAAGGTTCAAAACGTATCGTAGCAATTGGTGAATGCGGCTTGGATTATTTTTATCATCATACCCCCCAAGAACACCAAGCTCAAAAAGACTTGTTTAAAAGACAGTTAGACCTTGGTTTACGGTATAATTTGCCGTTCATATTTCATGTACGCGATGCTTTTTCAGATTTTTTTGAAATTTTAGATGAATATTCCAGCCGGGGTATAAAAATACGCGGCGTCGTGCACAGTTTTTCGGCCCACTCTGAGCAGCTGCAATATTGCTTGGATCGTGGATTATACATAGGTTTAAACGGCATTATGACTTTTACAAAAGATGCTGCACAGCTTGAAGCAGCCAAGGCAGTACCAAAAGACAAAATGCTGCTCGAAACAGATGCTCCTTTCTTGACTCCAAAGCCTTTTCGTGGTACAATGTGCGAGTTAAAGTATGTGGTAGAAACAGCGAAATTCTTAAGCCAACTGCGCGGTGAAACCTTGCCGGAACTAGCTGAATATACTACCCAAAATGCTAAGGAATTATTTGGAATATGACTGCAACTAATCAACAATCTA
>JAYUBM010000077.1:0-1571 GCA_043740875.1 bacterium
GTTTTGTCACTTTTTTGCACGACGATAATAGGCTGCAAAACGCCGTGTTCGGTGATCGAATCGGCCAGTTCTTGCAAAGCGATTTGGTCGAAGGATTTACGCGGCTGTTCGCCATTTGGCGATACGACCAAAAGTGATAAATTTTGTATTCGGTTACTATCGTCCTCGAGTAAACTACTGTCGACATGGGTCGGAATTAGGCTATCGAACCCCCGGCCGAGCCCTTTATTTTGCGCCATTTATTCTCTCCTGTACTTCACGGGCTAATACTTTATAGGCACGGGCGCCTTTACTCCATTTGTCATGTTCGGCAATTGTTTTACCAAAACTTGGGGCTTCGGCCAGCCGTATATTTCGCGGTATGGCGGTTTCGAAAACTTTGTCACCAAAATGCTTTAAAAGTTCATCTTTGACGGCACCCGATAAGCTTGTGCGGGCATCATACATTGTCATAATTAAACCTAGCAGCTCGAGGTGTGGATTCACACTGCCCCGTACCCGTTGCACGACATCAATTAATTGCCCCAAGCCTTCTAGCGCATAAAACTCCGTTTGCACCGGAATCAGTACTTTATCGGCGGCAGTTAGTGCATTGATTGTTAGTAAACTAAGCGAAGGCGGGCAGTCGATAAGTATGTAGTCGTAGGTAAGGTTAGCTAACGCTTTTTTTAAAACAAACTCGCGCGAGTCGGCCGCCACTAGCTCGACTTCGGATGCGGCAAGTTCGGTATTGGTTGGCAAAATAAACATATTTTTTTGGGCGGTTGGCAATACTATTTGGACAGCCGTGGCTTCACCACGCAGCAGTTCATACATGGTTTTTTGTTCAAGGCCAGCTTTGTTAATTGCCAGGCCGCTTGTGGCATTGCCCTGCGGGTCAAGATCGACTAGTAAAACAGTATGGCCGGCGCGCGCCAAATAAGAACCAAGATTTATGGTTGTGGTCGTCTTACCCACTCCGCCTTTTTGATTTGTAACTGCAATGACTGGCATCTTTATATTTTCCCTCTTGTTATAAGGGTAGCACAAAATAGTGGTTTAGATGGTTTAAATAGTGTGTAGTTAGGTAAACTGGCCAGGTTACGCCAGGTTAAATAAAGAGGCGGGCTTAACAACGGTGCAACGTTGTAATAGTAAATATTACCTTGCATTGCCCGACCCTCCGCTGATCTGGAAATAATCAATAAAACAGTCTTGGGCAACGGCAGAACCGGCATAACAGGTAAGTGCTGGGGAAGTTTGTGTAATTGTATCTAGTGTAATTGCGCTCACGCTAATTTTGGTACCATTTATGAGGAAATCAATCGCCGTGCTGCTGACAACTCTTATTTCTAGTTTTGTCCAGGCGTTATCGCCTACGGCAACAGAGCTGGCAGCACATACGGCAGCAGCGCCGCTACCATAACAATACTGCCAGTTGGCATTGACGGCCGTGTTTGCTTCCCACCATACACCGGCATTTGATGCAGTTGTAGTTGTCGTTTCGGCATGTTGGCCTATTCGTATAACCGGTGCCTGAGCGGCAGCATTTTTGAAGGCAGCCACACTGGTGCGAATAATAGTGCCGGGCC
>JAYUBM010000078.1:0-5364 GCA_043740875.1 bacterium
AGGCAAGCTGGTACAAAGGCCGCTCAGGGTGAAATCATTGTTTCGACTGATGCCGATACCATATTTGCTACCAACTGGCTCAGCATCATCGATAAAAAGTTCCGCAAAAATAACCGGCTAGTAGCCGTAGCGGGACCCTGCCGTTATTACAATGGTCCATGGTGGGGCAAAACCTATCCTTACCTGCTGTTTAGCACCGTCTACGCTTACAGCCGCGTGGTTGGTCGGCCGTTTTATTTAACTGCTACGAATATTGCCTTTAAAAAGTCAGCCTGGACAGGCTATGACGTGACGCTCATGCAAGGAGGTGACGAGCTAGACTTGCTGCACAAACTGCGGCGCGTCGGAAAAGTACAGTTTGTTAATTCTAATCCCGTTTACACGTCGGCACGGCGCCTAACCCGTGGACTTCTTTACAACTTATTAGTAACATTTTTGTTTTATTACATGGGTGCCTATTACATTAACAGGTTGTTTAAACGAACGGTAATTGGTAATGCGCCCGCTTTCCGCGAAAATCGCTCTTTTCGCAATTTGCCCATATTCCGGAACAACTTCTTTCCGGTTGCGGTGCTGATCTTTGTAGCCACGCTTGCGGTGACGCCAGTACGTAATCGGGTATTTGCGATGTCGTATGATATTGCCCACACCGTTAAAAGTGAAATTAAAGAATCGCTTTAGGATGCTTGTGTTATTAGTCGTTTTTACGGTGCTGGCTGCTTTGTCGCTTGTCTATTGGTTGTTTATGTCACCATACTCACAGGCCTTTGGCCATTACACCTGGCGGGCTAAAACAACTAAAAAAATAGTGGCGTTAACCTTTGACGATGGGCCAAACGAGCCATTTACATCACAAGTTTTGGATATTCTTGACACACATAGTGCAAAAGCTACCTTCTTTTTAGTAGGCAACTGCGTGCGGCGTTTTCCTGATGCGGTAACCCGTATTTTTGAATCCGGACACGTTATTGGTAATCATTCGGTCTCGCACGAATTTTATCGTTACTTTTTTACCCTGTCTTTTAAAAAACAGATTGAAGATAATCAAGCAATTCTGCAAAAACACATAGGTAAAACCCCCGCCTTGTACCGTTCACCATGGTTGTGGCGTCAGCCGTTCTTGCTTGCAACACTTCGTAAAAAAGGGCTCACCCCCGTTTCGGGTGAGTTTTGTCACGCATTGGAACCACTTCAAATCAGCGGCAAACGGATGGCCAAGGCAGTATTAAAAATGACAAAGCCAGGTTCTATTATCATTTTTCACGATGGCTACGACGGTAAAGGTGGCGATAGAACCCAAACAGTTGAGGCTGTGCGTATCGTCATCGAAGAACTTTCAGCGCAGGGGTACGCGTTTGTTACTATCGATAAACTACTCGGTATTCCCGCTTATCAGTAAAGTTGGCGCGGGGTTACAGCACCGAAAATTCTTCGGTAAAGATATTTTTTTTGCTGACACCTTTTATAGCAAGATCAAACTTCAATTTTTTGAGCATAAGCGGCGAGCCACAAATAAAATAATCGTCTTTTTTGAAATCTTTTATGTATTCCGACAATACTTCGATGGTTACAAAACCACTCCATTCACGGTTTACCAAGGTAAATTCAAAGTTATCGGGTATAGTTTTATGAATAGCTATAAGTTCGCTCAAAAAAACAGCATCCTGTAATTTATCAGCCGCATAAAACAAATGAATACGGTGTTTGCCGCCAGGAGTAAGCGACCGCGCCATGCTAAGAAACGGCGTTATACCGACACCTCCAGCTATCCATACTTGACTAGTTGCCTTCGAGTTCTGGTATGAAAAACTACCATGAGGTCCTTCTAGAAATACTTTTATTCCAGGCTGCAGCCATTTCATGTTGGCGGTGTCGTCTCCAAGTTCTTTGATGGCAAAGCGGATATACGGCCCGTTGTTAGCAGTCGTAAACGAATACGGGTGGGCTTCGCCGTCGAGCCCCTTGCTGCGCAGCGACATATACGCATACTGACCCGAATTATAGATAAGCGGTACGCCGAGCGGCTTTAGAACAAGTTCGGTTACCGATTCGTTTACCTTATGGACTTCGGCTATTTCGTAACGGTATTTTCTGATAAATGTGCTAAAAACTGACCGGTATAAAAACGCTGCAAAACCCAAACTGCCAATAGTCATGATATAGATAAAGAGTGGCCGTATAGTCGTTAATTGGGATTTTGAAAGAAGTGCGTGAATAAACAAAAGTGGTACAATCCAGCCAAAAAGCCGATGCACTGCTACCCATCTTTGGTGCTTCAGGTGCGCATAGACCGAGAGAATGGTGAGTATGATAATGGCAACGAGACTAAAAATACCCACAAGTTCAGCAGTTGAACCCCAGTTCCAGATGGTCAAAATGGTGCCGCCGCCCAAAAAACCACCGATTGCCAAAAGCAACGGGTGGGCCAATATGAAAAAGAAACTCATTTTACCGGCTTTTATATGTAAATGGTACAAATGGTCGAGGCCACCAAATAGTTTTTCGATTATATGGTGGCGCATACTTAATACTGGCTCTAGGCAATACGTAACCAGCCCAATAAACGCGCTCGCTTTTGCAAGCGCCAAAATAACATGCATAGGGTTTTGTGTCACTGGACTAAGACCATCGTGGGCCAGCCACAAGAAAACAGGTACAATAATTAAGGCCGCAAACAACCCCACTCCGTAAACTGCATGATGTTTTTTAGATAAATGTGGCATATAATTTACTGGTTATTTAGCTAGTTTGATATACCGCCGGTTGGGATGTTTTTCTGTATTATCGTTCAAAAAGGCATTTATGTCCTTTAGGCGAATAACGATATGTGCCCCTTTGGCTTTGTTACCGGTTATCTCGAGACTTTTAATAATCTCTAGGGCGTAGCCTGTGTCATAGCTAATAATGACAGGGCCAGATACTTGACCTGGCTGTAACTTAAACAGTGTATCGATAGTTTGCGGCGACACAGTCGTATTAGCCTTATCGAGAATGCCAAACTCACCACCCAACTGTTTGGTGGCTTCATCGTCGCTGTACTGCTTTGCTACATCGGCAAACGACATATTAGCCTTCAGGCTTGCATCGACAGTCGCCACCTTGTTTTGTGCGTCAGTATCTAGTGCGGCGTTTACCTTTTGTTCGAGTAATTGGGTGCGTAAGCTGCGTTTGAAGTCGCTCAGTGTCCAGCCATAATATTCGCGAATCACATCCTCGAACACGCGGTCGCTTCCCCCCAGCCGGTTAAGTGCCCTCGACCGACTAATTTGTGTGTCTATTTCGGCGTCACTGACGGTTATTGATTTTTCGCGGGCTATTTGTTTAATACTGGCATCGTTACTTACTTTGTCTAGTGCCCGCTGTTTGTAGCTATTAAGCTGCTGGCGGCCAGAGTCCGTTTTGAAGCTGAGTTTTTGCTGCGTTTCGTAGTAATGCATATAATGACGCAGTTCGAACAAATAATTTTCATAGGCTATATAGGTGCCGCCAGATTTTGCCACCGGAAAAGGCAGTACTTGTGTGACTCTGTACAAAAAAGTTGAAGTTGACTGCAGTTTATACAGACTAACAACACAATATGTGGCAAAAGCTAATACCGCCGTAACAAACAGCGAACTGGTGATAATGACGACCTTGTGCTTACTGTGTTGAAGTGGGTAAATATACTTACGCGCACCCGAAAGTACTTCTTCGCGGTGGCTGGCGACTGTTTCGTTTGTGATGCGCGGCATACGCTCGGCAGCTTCGGCTTTTGTCAGTTTTCTCTCGAGCCGTCTGGCCCTTAGTTCTTTTATTTTATTCTTCATATTCATCATCACTTTCGGTTAGGGGCGTTCTTGGTTGAGCATAACTGGCCGCGGTAATACCCCGCTCGCGCAATATATGTAGTAATTCTTTTTGTATCTTTGCCGGATGATGCACATCATGAATGGTTAAATCGCCCACAAATGTCTGCACCATTATTGTACCAAACCCTAGCAAAGTTTCTTGAAAGCCATTAATCTGATAATTCACCATTTGGATTTGTGTAAGTGCTAAATCAACCACACTGCGCTTAAATAATCCTTTTTGGGTAATTTGAATAAAGCGTTGATCGGTGACTATAAATACACTAAACCGCCACGCAATCCATGAAGGGGCAATCAGTAATAACCCTAGTACAAGCCCACCCAGCAGCCCCAAACCAAGCACCCACATTTCGGGTTTAATAAATGAAGGTATAGTGCCGATGACGATGCCAAGCATCGCATAAATTAAACCACGGCGCATGACAACCGGATGCTTGTTAAAAACCAGCAATACTTCTTCGTCATCATATTGATCGGCAAAATATTTATGTGGCATATGCTTAAGTGTACAACAGACAGATTAGAGATAACAGATGTTTTGGTGATCCGGGCAAGAGTCGAACCTGCAACCTTTTCCTTAGGACGGAACTGCTCTATCCATTGAGCTACCGGACCATGTGCTGTTTTGTTAAAATGACCGGGGATGTTGAGCGCTAAAGTCATCCCCGTGGTGCAACCTAGCCGCGTTCGTAGGGTTCGTAAATGTGCATGTATTCGGACTTATCATACATAAACAATTCTTGATTTTTAAAGAAGCGTTTTACCTCTGCAATGCCGTTTTCGGTGCTGTCAGACGCATGAATTAGGTTACGGCCAGTACCAATCGAATAATCACCCCGTACAGTGCCAGCAAACGCCTCACGGGGGTTTGTAGCGCCGATCAACGTGCGTACCGACGAAACACACTCGAAGCCTTCCCAGGCCATGACAACAACCGGTGAGCTTTTCATGAATTCTTCGAGTCCAGCATAAAATGGCTTGTCGGTCAGATGTGAATAATGGGCGGCAAGTACAGCGCTATCCAGTGACATCATTTTTATGCCCAGTAACTTTAGGCCTTTGCGTTCAAAACGGGCGATGATTTCACCGATAAGGCCACGCTGCACTGCGTCTGGTTTGGCAATAATAAGTGTACGTTCCATAAATTGAGTATGTTCCTTTTTAGTTATATCTATTTTAACAGATACGGATTAAGTAAGCGAATAACCTTTGCCTGGCCTGCTTTTTGTTACATCGCGTAAGCGGTGCTGATGTCGTACAATAAAGGTTATGTTACTTGCTAAAGCTAAAACGGACTACCTGGAATATCTCGAGATCGAACAAGGCCGGTCGCAAAAAACAATTGCCAACTATGATCATTATCTGACGCGTTTACTCGATTTTGGCGGCGATATTACAATCGGCGATATTACCCCTGAACTTATCCGTAAATGGCGCCTATGGCTAAACCGGCTGGGTACAAATACCAGTGATGAGCTGCAAAAAAATACTCAGAATTACCATCTTATAGCGCTAC
>JAYUBM010000079.1:0-5290 GCA_043740875.1 bacterium
CTTATTTTACAATATTTATTCCCACCGAAATACACGGAAAGCAATGTAGTAAACGACGATTAACCACACAGCCATAACGCCCAGTTGTGGTCCTAGTTGTGTCAAGTGCTTACCTTCGGTGGCAATCAGACGAGCACCGTCGATCACGGGCGTCAGCGGAAAGAACCCCGTCACGCTTTGTAACCATCCCGGCATCAAAAAACGTGGGAAAAACGTTCCGGATAAAAACATCATTGGAAAGACAATAATGTTGGCAAGTGGCGCGGCTTGGCGCTCGTTTTTGGCCCAGCCGCCAATCGACAACCCTATTCCCAAAATTAATATGATACTAAAGATTAAAAACGCGGCAAGTTCGAAGTAATTGCCCACAACCCTTAGGTGAAACAGGCTAATAGCCACCACAAACATAATTGCCAGCGACATAAGCCCCACTACGGCGTTGCCCAGCATAACTGACATAAAATACTGCCACACACGCAGTGGCGTGGTGTGCAGGCGGCGTAAAATACCCATCTTTTTCAGTTCGGGGAAAATGTTTATGGGACCAAAAATACCAGAACCTAAAATGGCAAAGCCCAGTAAACCGGCAAATGTGTAATCAAAAGACGAAAGACTTTTGTTTTTCAGTTGGTCAGGGACGGCCGTAAAGGGTGTAGCACCTTTTACCAGGCCGTAATTAATGGAGCCAAAATACTGCCCCTGCAAAATGGACTGCACTGCCTGCCCAGACGGGGTGTTGTTTTGGGTGAAAATGACTTTTGCCTGGCCAGCAGGTTGGCCATCGACAGCGTTACCAAAGTCAGCCGGGAAAAAGATCGTGCCGTCCAGCTGGCCACGGGTCATACGCTCTTTGGCTTGGGTCAGTGTAGTAATTTTTGGATCAATTTTTAAAACCTTGTCTTTATTGGCGGCCGTGACAAAATCTTTGTAATACTGGTTGTTGGTTTCACTGATTACGGCCACGTGAAAACTAGTGCCCGAATGCCCCGATATGCCGCCAAAAACAAACAAAAAGATCAGTGGGAATAGGAATGTGAAGAACAGGGCTGTCTTGTCGCGGAACAGCCGCTTGAAGTTAGTGACAAAAAATACCCAAACAGTAAATAATTTTCGGTTCATATCGATGCCAATCCCTTTCCGGTCATATCTATAAACACGTCTTCCAGGTTGGCTTGTTCTACTTTTTGATCTTTGCTAAAGCCACGGGCTAAAAGATGTTTTATGAGATTTTTTGGGGTATCAAGGGCAATGATATTGCCGGCATCCATAATGGCGATGCGGTCACACAACACTTCTGCTTCGTCCATATAATGGGTAGTTAAAATAACACTTATGCCACGGTCACGGACACCTTGTATGAGTTTCCAAAGATTGCGGCGGGCTTGAGGATCTAGCCCTGTCGTTGGTTCATCTAAAAAGAAGACTTTTGGGCTGTGCACTAGGGCGGCTACAATACTAAAGCGCTGTTTTTGGCCACCCGACAGGTTTTCGACGTAAGAATCGGCTTTATCACCCAAATTTACTTCATCTAAGAATTTTTTTGGGTCGACTTTTTCGCCGTAAGCTGCTGCAAACATGCGTATAAGTTCGCTTAATTTGGTTTTGTCCTGAAAACCCGGCGACTGCGGCTGCACGCCGATCATGGCACGGATCTCATAGGGATGTTTTGCCACGTCTACGCCGTCTATACTGGCGCTGCCGCCATCAATTGTGCGCAGCGTTTCGATCATTTCGAGCGTGGTCGTTTTACCGGCACCGTTTGGGCCTAAAATACCGAATATTTCACCTTTTTTTACTTCAAAACTAATGCCATTAACTGCCGTCTTATGGCCATATTTTTTATAAATTTTGTGCACTTTAACAATTGAATCACCAGAAATTGAGTACGCCATATGTGTGTATTATATATTATATGTACCGTTAATATAGATTGAAGACAAAAAAACACCCGCTTTTTCAAGCGGGTGTTTTTGGGGTTTGAAACCCTGTGTGCTTATCTTATCTGTCGCGCTTAACGGTTAAGAAACCATTACGTGGATTTTCGTTCACGCTCATGCCAGCAGGAATATCCTTCACTGCTTCTGGGCGCTCGTCTTTGCTGAAATAATAGATGGTCTGCTCTTTGCCACCGCGTAGTACAACCGCCTTCGAGTTTAAGAAGTACGTTACGCCTTTTGAATTAGTGTGCTTGTAAGCCATAGCTTTGTTAACACCTTTCCCCTCTTGAGAATTAGTTGGTACCCCTACCATACCTCCGCGCTATTTTACTTGTCAATAAAAATCTTTCAGATTATTACAGATTAACAATCTTATACACATGCTTAGCGGGACGTTTTACCACTAGCATATTGCACTTCTAGCTATTTGTACGCTACACTACACTTTGTAGTTAAATAAACTTAAATAGAGGTAGGTGGGAATATGGATTTCGCTAATCGTGGTACCCGTCCAACCGGACATGAAAACGCTGTCCCAAGCGTTCAACCCGGTGGTCCAATTAACAAAGTGCCTAAAATGAGTATGGATTCGAGTAAAGTTAACAAACTGATGCCAGTTGTATTGCTGTTCTCAGTTACAATTTTGATCGTAGTCGTTATTATTCAGGTTTTTAGAGGTGCCGGCAAGCTTGAATCTAGCTATGTCGACAAAACTAAGTATCAAGCTGTCTTTTTGAATGGTGGACAAGTTTACTTCGGTAAAATCGGCCGCTATTCTGATAAGTACCTGACTTTGACAGACATTTTTTACTTACGAGTAAACCAGCAGGTGCAACCGGGTCAGACTTCGGCTGCTTCAGCAAACGATGTCAGCCTGGCAAAGCTTGGAAGCGAACTTCACGGTCCAGAAGATCAAATGGTCATGAACCGTTCGGAAGTGCAGTTTTGGGAGAATCTTAAGAGCGATGGCCAAGTTGTAAAGGCTATTACCGAATACAAGAAGAACCCGAATGCTGCCACAAAGGCACCAGCCGATACAACACAAACCGGCAATCAACAGCAAACAAACACAACTCCTACCACCAATCCGACTCCGACTCCTACAAAGAAGCCGTAGTATAGCAAGAGGAAGTGATTAAAACCGCGGCACATGCCGCGGTTTTTTTAAGTGGGTAAAATTATCAACTTTTGGTTGCAACGCAAATATTTAATAGGGTAACGACAAAGGCTTCTATAAGCCGGGGTCCTGCCGACAGGTTTGCCCCTAGTTGTTATTTTGGATTACCAATAATAAAACCTGGGGCTGTCCCACCTATCGTCACCCCATTTATGATTTAGTATCAATATTCTTCTTAGGAAGACATACGCAGGTGATGTAGCGCGCGGCGGTAAGCCACAAAACGATACAAAAACACTAGGGTAAGACCAGCCGTCACTAGCATTCCGATGCCTGCGGTATCGGGCGACCACACCGGCGAAACAAAATCATACTTATACAACGCGTCAGGAATAATTTGCTCAGTCTCGGGTTGGGCATTTTTAGTGACGTATTCGGTAATGCAAGGAATCCTGGTTCGGCCCGACAGGCCAGTTGGCACTTGTTTTTCGCAAAATTGCTGAGCAGTAGTGTACAAATTTGCATTAGCTTCTTTGGCACCGGCAGCACGCGTCTGTTCAGTACTTGTCAGGCGGTCATAGGTACCTTTCAATTGGATAGGCGGGCGAATACCGTTGGAGCTGCCTATGGCCGTATTCATATGCATATAAATAAAGCTACGCAGTTCACGCAGTGAGCCTTCGACATCGCCACCAGCCTTATCGACAGCCAACAGCTGTTCATAGCGCTGTTTGGCCCCGCGGCTGTTGCCAATATAGGCGCTTAAGGTAATAAAGCCACTTATGAAGGCCAAAACCAAAAACCCCCACACCGTAATATAGTGCCGCAACCGCGACCGTTCGAGTGATTCAACTTGCTTATGCTTCATGTTGTTACTGATTATTGACTCCTTTGACGCTGGTTGCAAGCCTAAAACTTATAGAATCTGTTAACTATATTCTGTATGCTTAAGGATATGCATATCTTCTTTAGTGGAATAGGCGGCACCGGTATAGGCCCGTTGGCGCTTATAGCACACCAGGCCGGGTACAGCGTTTCGGGTTCTGACAAACAGCACAGCAGTTCTATTGATTACCTAGAATCCCAGGGCATAACAGATGTTATTATTGGCCAGACGACCAAAAATATAGCTGCAACACATGCCAAAAATCCGATTGATTGGTTTGTGTACAGCTCGGCTTTGCCCCGCGAAAATCCCCATCACCCCGAACTTGAGTTTGTTAAAACTGCTGGCATAAAGCACAGCAAACGTGATGAATTTTTGAACCATTTACTGCAAGAAAAAAACTTAAAAATGGTAGCAGTTGCCGGAACCCACGGCAAAACCACCACCACAGCCATGCTGATTTGGCTATTTACACAGCTAGCTATACCTGTGAGTTATTCGGTGGGGGCCAAAATGAGTTTTGCCGAAATGGGACATTACGACCCGCAAAGTGAATACTTTGTGTATGAATGCGACGAATACGATCGTAATTTTTTGAGTTTTCACCCCTATTTGTCGATCATAACTGGCATTGACTGGGATCACGCCGATATCTACCCTACTCGCCAAATTTATGAACATGCCTTTCGTGATTTCATGAACCAAAGTGAATCAAAAATTACCTGGCAAGACGACCAAATGCGGGTTGGGTTACCCGATGACGAAAACACGATTGTTTTATCAGATGTGCCGCTACATAGCGGCCTTACCCTGGCCGGAGCCGTAAATCGTAGTGATGCTTGGCAAGCAGTCCAGGCTGTACACCAGATAACCGGCATAGATGCAAATGACTTAGTTGCTCATATGAACCGCTTCCCTGGCGTCTCGAGACGTTTTGAGGCCCTGCAGCCCGGTTTGTATACCGATTATGCTCATACACCCAAAAAGATACAAGGAGCGCTACAGCTAGCACACGAAGTGGCAGGTGATAATGTTGTTGTGGTCTACGAAGGCTTGCACAATACCCGTCAGCATTTTATAAAAGATGATTTGGCACATTTGTTTGATTCGGTGAAAAAAATATATGTTGTGCCTAGTTATTTGGCCCGTGAAGATCCCAATCTAGTTATTCTGACCCCTAGCGATATACTTGCACTGACATCAAGGCCAGATAAAGCCGAAGCTGCCCTTCTGAATGAAGAGTTAAAAACAAACATACTTCAGCACTTACAAGCCAACGATTTAGTTTTGATCTTGAGCGCTGGCGGTGGCGGCAGCTTAGACGAATGGCTACATAAGGAACTGGCATAA
>JAYUBM010000080.1:0-5259 GCA_043740875.1 bacterium
AGCCAGTTCTTTTACCAGGCTTATGGCTGTACTAACGCCACTGCCCAGGCATCTATTGGTGCAACGTGTGCCAAGTATGTGCTCGTGGCTTACCAAGAACAGGTTGCTGGTGGTTACACCAAGGCTAGCCTTAACTAAAACGTTTTTATAACCAAGGCTACACGCTTATGGGGTGATAGTGCTACTTAAGTCTGTGGGGTTCATATAACAATGATGTTCAAAAAGAATAAATCAGAAGGTTTTACAGTCGTAGAAATGCTACTTGGTATAGCATTATTTGCAATCCTCATTCCAGCTGTCGTGCTGGCTTTTAACTCAATTGCAACTCTGAATGACAGCTCTAAAGACCTGGCAATTTCTAATATTTTTGCAGAAAACAAAATGGAAGAACTGCGCAGTGCCGGCTATAACAGTGTGCCTGTTGGCACTACAGATGTTACTTCTACTATGCCCGTAACCCTTGGCCTTAACCGAAGTGGAACTTACACAGTAACGAGTGCAGTTGCCGGACAAAAAGTAGTTACAGTTACTCTTGTTATTCAGGCCCGTGGGCTATCAAGGACACTTAATTATCGTTCGATTATTGGTGAACTGGGAGTTGGGCAATGAAAACCATTCATCATGCACCACTACGTCAGACTGGTTTTACAATCCTCGAGCTGCTGATTTCTATCTCTATATCTAGCGTGCTAATTTTGGCTACTACAACGGTTATGGTGTATTACTACGGTGATATCCTTCGTTCGCAGGCCTCTGCCGAACTTGCTATTGAGTCCCAGGTTGTCCTTCGTAAAATCATAGAAGACACTCGGCTGGCTGATTCTATCCGTACCACAAATCAAATTACCGATGCTAATGCACCAGGGGGTGGTTGGAGCACAAACGACCCAAGTGATATACTTATTATCGCGACACCAGCTATTACGGCAAGCCGCAGTATTATTTATAATCCCGCCAATAATTTTCCTTATGAAAATGAGGCTATTTATTTTAAATCCGGTGGGGTCTTTTACCGAAGAGCATTGCAGAATACCAGTGCTAGCGGAAATATCGTAGTTACAAGCTGCCCAGCTGCCAATGCGTCTGCAACTTGCCCTGCAGACATAGCACTGTCGAATAATGTAACAAACCTAAGTTTTACTTTTTACGATGTCAATAATGTGACAACCGCCGATGCCTCTTTAGCCCGGTCAATTTCTGTAACAATTAACATGCTTCGTCGTGTATATGGCCAGAATGTATCTTTTGATAATACTGTACGTACTACACTAAGGAATTACTAATATGACACGCAGCGCCAACCCAAAAAATAGCCAAGGTTTTATTGTACCGATCATACTTATTTCGGTATTTATGGTTATATTAGTAGCAATATCCGTCTTGAGTTTATCTGTTGGCAACAATCAAACTGCCAATAGCGAATCATACAGGGTAAATGCCCAGTTTGCGGCCGATGCCGGACTGGATGTGGGCATTCAGGCACTTAACAAAGACAGCACCTGGACAGGAAATACCGAAACCGTTTTGTACCAAGATACAAAGGTGAAAACTACCTACGAAACGACAGTCATCAATGGGTCTGTTGGCAGTAAAAAAACTCTCAAAACTACCAGCCGGGTGTACGCACCTTCAACTGCTACGGTTCCTAAAGTTACCCGAATCTACAATCTTGATGTGCAAGCAGTGACGTCGGGTATTGGGCTTACTTCGGTGGTAAGTGGTGTGGGTGGCCTAATTTTGAACAATAATGCTCGTATAACCGGTGGTGATGTCGTTGTGAACGGCAGTATTCAAGTAAATAATAATGCCCAGATAGGCTTATCTACAACTGATTATATTAATTTCCCAAATCAAGTAGTAAACGTAAGGGTAGCGCACACAACTTGCCCTAACCCTGCCACTGCCAGCTATCCAAGAGTGTGCGCCACCAATGAAAATGGCCAACCTATATCTGTAACTGGTAAGATTTATGCCAATGTTGAGGCTACAAACCAAGTAACGACCACCAATATACTAAACCCTGGTCTTACCCCTAATTCTACAGTTACCCCTTACGTATTGCCTGATTATGACCGTCCCGGCCAGGTGGCGGCCGTTACAACCACTGTCGCGCCTTCAAGTTCTACGGTTTCCTGCGGTATTAATGGCACAAAATCATGGCCAGCAAATGTTAAGATAACGGGTGATATAAGTTTAGGCAATAATTGTACCGTGACACTGAGTGGTAATGCCTGGGTTACTGGTAGTATTACGCTTGGCAATAATGCAAAATTCGTTGTAGCAGACAGTCTTGGACTCACCAGACCCACGATGATGATTGATGGCCAATATGGCATTGTGTTTGGTAATAACAACAGTATTACACAAAACACTAGCGCGACTGGGGCGTACTTACTTACCTATTGGTGTGGCAGCTCCTGTTCACCAGACTCGGCAAGTGTAACGGGTGTGCCGCTAGCAGCTGCCCAAACTATACTAACCATTGACCTTAGCAATAACAGCAGTGCTCCGGGCAGTATTTTATATGCCAGGTGGTCTAAGCTCCGGATAGCCAACAACGGTTCTATAGGGGCCGTAGCCGGCCAAACCGTAGAACTTGGTAATAACGCGGTCATTAATTTTACTGCCTCGGTTCCTGGCAGCACTAATCTTACTCAAACATGGGTAAAACGTGGCTACTTAAGAGTGTTTAATTAACGCTTATGGTAAACTTGAATAAAGGATCATGAATTAAGAATGTCGGTGGGCAAACAACTATTTTATAAAGACAGGCCTGTGTTTGGTTTTGATATAGGCCGTTCTTCGATAAAAGTAATGCAAATAGAGCAAGAAAAAAAGGGCACCACTGTTGTTGGCTACGGTACAGTCTCTTTTGACCCCATTGCTATCGAAAAAGGCGTGGTGGTTGACCCGGAAATAATTATTAAAGCCGCTTACGAGTTAATCGAAAAACAGCTTGTGGGTAAGCTCACAACCAAAAATGTCGCAGTCAGCCTGCCAAATGCCTACAGCTTTAACCGTGTTTTAACTTTACCTAAAATGGATCAGAAAGACTTAGCGTCGGCAATCGAACTCGAGGCCAGCCAGTCTATCCCCCTGCCTCTCGAAGATCTTTATTATGACTTTGGTGTAACCAGGACAATTGACGCAGAAAGCCAAGAGGTCCAGTTAGCGGCCAGCCCCCGCAGCATCATAGATTCTTATCTGGGAATTTTTGAAGCCTTGGGCTTAGAGGTAGCGCTTGTAGAGTCTAATATATCAGCCGTGACCCGTATGGTAATTCACGCCGAAGCACACGAAGTAACTACGCTTATCGTCGATTTTGGTTCTACCGCCTGTGATCTATCTATTTATGACGGCGACACTATACGCATAACCAGCACGGTTGACTGTAGCGGTGATGCAATAACCACTCTTATAGCCGAAAAGCTGTCACTTACCCAAGAACAAGCCCACAGCATAAAGACGCGCTATGGACTCGAGAAAAGTAAAAAACAAGCTGCTATTTTGGACGCAGTAAGTCCAGAACTAAGTAAACTGACCAATGAAATTCGCAAAGTTATCCGCTATTTTAGTGAACATACCAATAGCCAAGACGCTATTGGCCAGATTATTGTCTTGGGTGGTGGTGCTAACTTACCTGGGCTAAGTGGTTACATTACCGATAAAACACGCATAGCTACCCGGTTATGCGCGCCATGGAGCCATCTTACCTTTGGGCACTTGCAGCCGCCTCATGAACTAGAGACAACTCTTTACACAACTGCCGGTGGCCTAAGTTTGGTGCATCCCACGGAGATTTCTCATGATTAATCTGTTACCACCTAAAATTAAAGTAGATCGAAAATTTGGCCGTTTAAATCGCCGGCTACTTGGCTACGGTGTTTCAATTATATTTATTGGAATCCTGAGTATCGCAGTGGTACTTTTTAATATGCAGTACGTGCAGGCCGACGAACAACGTTTGAATGAAGAGATGAAGTCACGCGCTAGCGAGGCAACGGCACTTGAAGCCACTCAAAAAGATGTTGATAAAATAGCCGCGCAACTAAAAACAATCGACAAATTATATTCCGGCGAAGTAAAATTTTCTGAACTAATTCCTAAAATTGGCGCCTTGCTTCCTAGCGGGGTGATTTTAAATGGCCTAAGCTTATCTGGCGGCAAAACTAACCCATTGCAGCTTGATGTCGATATGGAAACACAAGAACTGTCGGCAGTGTTTCTGCAAAACCTCATTCATTCGGATTTATTCGAGGCAGTCGATATTAGTTCGATTATTAGCAAGGGTGGTGGCATACCGAAGCCAGGAATTAAGACCTATGAGTATGGTGCAACGCTATCGGCTAGTTTTAAAGGTACGGCCGCCGCTAAAAAAGCCGCCGCTGTTCCAGTAGTAGGAGCCGCAAAGTAATGAACGCGAAACGGTTCTTTTTTGTAATGCTTGCCCTTATTTTACTTGCTACAGCTGGCTGTGGTGCTGGTTATTACTGGGTTGAGGGCCGGCTCAAAACCCGTGCCGATAAAGTGTCCGACTTACTAGCAGAGCGAGACGCCCAGGCAGACAAAATCAGCAAACTACAGGTTTCCAAAAATTCGCTACAAAATGGTACAAAGATTATTGCTCTTATAAATTCACTATTACCAAATCAAAAAAGCCAAGAAAACTTAGTAGCCGACATTATTTACACTGTCACCCAGCAAGCGGGTATATCTGCAAATCAAATCTCAAGTATTTCATTTACTGGCACAGGGGCACCAAATTCATTGTCGGGCACAACGCTCTTAAAAGACATCCAGGGGGTTTATGCGTATCCTTTTAACATGCAGTTAAGGGATATTAGCTATGAAACAATGCTAAAACTTTTTTCGGAAATCGAAAAAAATAAGCGTATTATTCAGGCAGACCAAGTTTCGATATCCCCGGACAAAAATCGCCAAGGCTATATAACATCAATCGCTTTATCATTAAAGACCTTTGTACAACCATAATGAATAAGAATAAAACCAAAGCACCTAAACAAAGTCTCAGGGTAACTGCTGCTATTTTTGGGCGAAGGATTTTTACTTTCGCTGTTGCTCACATTGTAGTGATTATATTTTTAGTGGCAGGCGCCGCTATTGGAATGGCACTTATGCAGTCGCGCAGCCTGCTTAATCCCGCACGCAACGAGGCACATTATCAAGACCTGGCGCTTAAAAATAAATACAGTAAAGTAGATTATACACTCGTGAACAAGCTTCAGAAGTCCATTAACG
>JAYUBM010000081.1:0-1512 GCA_043740875.1 bacterium
TTTAGAGTTTACGCTATATAAAACGTCGCCGATTATTGGATGACCAATGTACTGCATATGTACCCGTAACTGATGTGTCCGGCCAGTTAATGGGTGAAGTTGTACCTTTGTGACGCCTTTATTTGAATCTATTATTTTATAAATAGTTTCGGCGTGTTTGCCCTCGGCATCAACTTTAAACTGCTGCGGAACCGATTCGTTTCGGCCAAGTGCGGCAATAATGTGGGCTTCGGGAGTGGCCGGTGAACCTTGCACTAAGGCGATATATTCTTTGAATACTCGCTTTTTAGAAAACTCGTTTTGCAAGTAAATCTGGGCTTCTTGGTTTTTTGAAGCAATCATTACACCACTGGTGGCGCGGTCAAGACGGTGGACTATGCCGGCCCTGTCACCGGTCATGCCCTTGGTTTTGTCGCGAATAAAAGATGCAACCGAAGCTTCTTGCCAAAATCTGCCCCGGCTATGACTAATTATGCCTGCTGGTTTGTCTATAACAATAACATCGTCATCTTCGTAAATTACGGGCAGTTCGATCACATCGGGCATAACTTCGAGTGGGCTTAAATCTATTACCAGTACTTGGCCAAGCTTAGGCTTGCTGCCCCGTTTAGCGGCTTCACCGTCGAGTGTAACAAGACCCATGTCGAAAAGTTTACCAAGCGCCGCTCGGCTATAATCTGTTTCTGCGTCTGCCAATATAACATCAGTCCGTTTTTTAGCAATTGATTCATCGATGATAATTTTACGCACGAAGGCCGACTGCTTTCTGTACTTTTAGCAGCGTTTTGTTAGCTTGCAGGTTCATGGCAGTTTCGGATAATTCAAGTTTTGACAAAAGCTCAGAGTCGCTAATATTCGCAAGTTTAGTTTGGAAATCTTGTAAAAAGTTACTGACAACTTCGGCCACGGCAGATTTAAGATCGCCATAACGGTCACGGCCAGTCCATTCACTTAGGACATCTTTATGTTCTTTAGCGCTCAAGAGTTCGTATATTTGTAACAGGTTTGTAATACCTGGCTGTGTTGCCCAGTTCCAGTTTATAACGCCAACACTATCTGTTTCGGCTGATTTAATTTTTTTGGTAGCAACGCTTGGTGTATCGCTTAGTAAAATAGTTCCCGATCGATCAACAACACTTTTGCTCATTTTTTTATCAGGGTTTTTTAGGCTTCGAATGCGTGCACCTTCTAGGCGTCCAGTAAACGTTAATTGTTTTTTCCACGGTTCGGGCAAAATGAACAAGTCACCAAACTTATTGTTTAATCTTATCCCAAGATCTCTGGCAAGTTCGAGATGCTGTTTTTGATCATCGCCAAGCGGTACATAAGTGGCCCCATACAAAAGTATGTCAGCTGCCATCAGCACCGGGTAGTTAAATTGTCCCATGCTGACGGTTTCACTACCAAAACGTGACGATTTATCTTTAAATTCAATCATGCGGCTGGCTTCACCAAAATGAGTAAAGCAGTCTAATATCCAGGTAAGTTCACTATGTGCCGAAATATAACTCT
>JAYUBM010000082.1:0-5175 GCA_043740875.1 bacterium
AGTGGTGTTTCCGCCAGTTGATACCGCCCGTTTTGCCAAAAAGTCAGATTCTGTGCGCACTGGTTATGTCATTGCTGGCCGCCAAACCGCCTATAAGCGCATAGACCTTGCGGTTGCCGCCGCCACCAAAATCGATGCACCGCTGACCGTCATTGGCAATGGCCCCGAACATCAAAAGCTGGTGGCGATGGCTGGTCCCAGCGTGACGTTTTTGACCAATGTATCCGACGCCCGCGTCGTGCGGTATTTTCAAAACGCCAAAGGATTTTTGTTCCCGGGCACTGATGATTTTGGCATCACCGCCATCGAAGCCATGGCTGCAGGCACGCCAGTGATTGCTTTCAGGGCTGGTGGAGCACTCGATTACATTACCGCGGCATCAGGTCTGTTTTTTAACGAACAGACGGTGGACAGCCTAGCCGAGGCCATACAAGCAGCCGACAAAAAAAAGTGGAATCAAAAAACAATTGCCAAAGCGGCTCAAAAGTTCACCCCCGAAGCCTTCCGCAAAAACATGCAAGCGGTGATTAATAGGGCCATAGAGGAACAGTTATGACGAAGATTTTAGTTACTGGTGGGGCCGGTTTTATAGGTTCGCATACCGTAGTTGCACTGCATCAAGCAGGTTTTACGCCCATAATTATCGACAATTTCAGTAACAGTACTCCGGCTGTGATCGATGCACTAAAAGACCTTACTACCCCCGACCTTGCATTTTACGAAGGCGATGTATTAGACAAAAGTTTTATGTTAAAAATAATAACTGCCGAAAAACCTCAAGCAGTCATTCACTTTGCCGCCAAAAAGGCGGTTGGCGAATCGGTTGCCCAACCGCTCAGTTATTATCGTGGCAATATCGACGGCTTATTGACAGTTTTAGAATGCATGAACGAATCAGACATTAAAAGTATTGTCTTTTCGTCGTCTTGCACCGTATATGGCGAGCCCGACCATTGCCCCGTGACCGAACTTACCCCGCAAAAGCCAGCCACCAGCCCTTACGGCGCCACCAAGCAAATGTGTGAGAGAATTCTCGAAGACGTCACTGGCGCTCACAACCTGAACGCTATAGCGTTACGCTACTTTAACCCCGTCGGGGCACACCCCAGCGCTAAAATTGGCGAACTACCCCTTGGTACGCCCAGCAACCTGGTACCCTTTTTAACGCAAGCAGTGGCGGGACTTCGTGAACCACTGACCGTGTTTGGCAATGATTATGACACTCCAGACGGTACGTGTATCCGTGATTTTATACATGTGATGGACCTGGCCGAAGCGCATGTGGCTGCCGTTAGCCATGCAACAAACACAGCCGGATTTGATGCCATCAATATTGGATCAGGCAAGGGCAACAGCGTCAGCGAACTCATTACAAGTTTCGAAAATGTCACGGGTCAAAAAGTTCCCTACAGCTTTGGCCCGCGCCGGCCAGGTGACGTTGTAAAAATCTGGGCAGATGCTACTAAAGCCAAAAATGTATTACACTGGCAAACATCACGCACGCTCGATGATTCTATGCGCGATGCGTGGCATTGGCAGCAAACAATCGGTAAAAAATCCTAGGCAAGCTTTACGAGTGTATCAATAATAAGGGCCGTATCTTGCCATTTTTCTACTGCTATACAATCTACACCCATTGCTTTTACGGGGTAATCATTGCCGCCTTCTTGCAGGCGGTCACCTACAAACAATGTCTCTTCAATACTCAGTTCAAGCATCGCAAGCAGTTTTTTAATGCCGTACGCTTTATCAATGCCCAGCTTTGTTACATCTATGCTAGTAACCCCGCCGACGCGTACTTCAAAATCTGGTATTAAAGGGGCGATATAGTTGCGCAGTTCTAGCTTTTTGCTGTTATCCGGGTCCCACGCTTCTTTTAGTTCAACACCCTTTTCACCTAATACAGTCACAATATCTTGTCCTAGAACCGAGAATGTAATTTGGCTGCCTCGGTCTTCTAATGTTTCACCGTATACTTTTTTTTCTCGGTAGCCCAGGTCATCAAAACCTTTATCAAGCGCATCTTTAATTCGTTGCCTATCCTTTTCAGGAATATCTTCGGCGTACTGCATGACCCAGTCGTGTTTCGCAATGTCGTACAGGTAATAGCGCGTGCCGCAGGTTGGCATCAAGTGTAGGCGCTGCAGTTCTGCCGGTGTTGCCTCTAAACCTCCCAGTAATTGTGTTTCAAACTGGCCAAACTTACCACCAGATATCACACATACTTCATACTTTTTCAACAGCTCACCAATTAAGCTGCCCATTCGGTCTGGCAGCGGCGACTTGCTTGGCGCTAGTGTACCGTCTAAATCAAAAGCTATTAATTTTTTCATGCGTTTCCTTGTAATTTTTTGGCTACGTCACCGACTTTTTGCGAATAATTCTTGTTAGTTACCAATACTCCCGATGCAGTATTCACCACAACCACATTATCAAGTCCAATTACCGCTACAGGCGTAGCAGTGTCATTACGTACATAACTGTTTGTCGTGCTTTCTAGGGCTATCGACCCGCCGTTTATGTGATTACCTTCGTCATCTTGCAAACTGACATCGTGCAAGTCCCCAAAAGACCCTATATCCATCCAGTCAAACGTACCATGCAGCACATAGGCATCTTTTACTTTTTCCGAAAATGCATAATCTATAGCAATGCTTTCTAGCGCCTCATAGGTTTTTGTCACGTCGCTAGTCTTACAAAGCTTCTCATATCTTTCAGCCATATCTGGTGCCACCGTTGCAAACTCGTGTTCAAATTCACGCAAGGTTCCCACCATATAGCCCATATTCCATAAATAGTTACCACTGCTGTAATATTTTTTAGCGGTTTTAGTATCGGGTTTTTCTACAAATGCTTCAAGACTATAAATACCCTGCCAACCATTAGCTTGCGGTCCTTTTTTCATATACCCAAACCCGGTGGACGGGTAGGTAACTTCGGCTCCTATAAAGATAATAGTTTTTTTATCTGCGGCTACTTGTCCCGCCTTTAATGCACTGGCGGCAAAACCGTCATTATCACGTATCAGACTGTCGGCCCATAAAAAGAGTATTGGTTCTTCGGCATTTAGTTTTCGTTTCTTTACTTCAGACAATGCCCACGCAATGCAACTTGCAGTGCCACGGCGCCCCGGTTCGGCCAAAATATTACCTTTGGGCAACTGTGGCAACTGGTCCAAAACATGTTCCACATGCGAGATTTCGGATATCACAAAAATTTTGTCGGTGCTAGTGACTCTTTCTACCCTACTAATAGTGTTTTGCAGTAGGCTATTTTCGTCAGTGAGCTTTAAAAGATGTTTTGGAAATTTATTGGTCGACAGTGGCCAAAGCCGCGTGCCGGACCCCCCAGCGATAACAAAAATTATCATACTCATCTATGGTAACAGACCACGTATGTTTTAAACGTCGTTTCCTATACAACATAAACACGAGTACCTCTGTACAAATTAAAGTTCTTATGGTACAGTGTGGATACAAAAAAGTTAAAATAAACATATGAAAAAGAATAAGCGAAACAACCCTATAAAAAAGATTGTAATTAGCATGGCTCTATTGCTCATTCTAGCAGGCCTCACTCTTGCCGTGATCAAAAGGAGTGTTGTAAAGAAAATTTTTAGTAATGATACGCCTGCACAAACAGTTCAAACCGAATCATCCCTAACTGACACAAAGACTAACATTGTTAATTATGGACCGTCTCAACCAACCGACAATGACCAAATTAATGCCCAGAAAAATAATCCATCTACTACGGCTAATCCTCCAATTAATACTGGCCTTACAGCAACAATAACGAATACGCGGGTCGTCAATTCATTAGCCCAAGTAAGTGTGCTTGTGTCTGGCACTACAACTGGGACGTGCAAGTTAACTCTTTCAAAAGATGGCGCAATCGTACAAAAAATTTCAGCTGTTACCATCAAAGAGTCAGTTATCACCTGTGGAAATTTTGATGTACCTATAAACCAATTATCTAAAGGGACCTGGAAAGCGAGTGTCATTCTAGACATCGGTAGTTCGCAGTCATCACCTGCAGAAAGTACCATACAAGTAGGTACATAATGAACAGACTACTAAAACCGGCACTGTTTCTTATTGCTCTTAGCGGTTTTTTCAGTATGCTTACGGCCTCATCAAGTGCGCTGAGTGGTTCAGAATTTAAACCAGGTCGTATTATCGACGACGTCGTATTCACCAACAAATCGAGCATGACAGCTTCCCAAATTCAGACCTTTCTCGAGAGTAAAGTAGCAAATGGATCTTGTGATACGGTAGGCAGCCGACCTTCGTCCCGATGGAATACAAGCGCCAACCGTAATTATACACATGCCGAATGGGGGTCATTAAATGGCAATCCTGCACCTTTCGTATGCCTTACTACCTACCGCGAAAACTCTAGTACCAAGCAAACTAACCTGGGTAATCCTGGGGCGCTTGTACCTGGTGACGGATCACAATCTGCCGCCGAAATAATTTTGAGTGCAGCCCAACAATACAAAATTAATCCGCAAACACTGTTAGTTCTTTTACAAAAAGAACAAACTCTGGTAACCGATGACTGGCCATGGAGCAACCAATACCAATCAGCTACAGGCGCTTATTGCCCAGATACGGCGGGCTGCGATGCAACAAAAGCTGGATTTGGAACACAAGTTCGCGAAGCAGCGCGCCTTTTCCGGTCGTATATGGACAGCCCTTTTCTATACTTCATAGGCAGCAATAACGTCCGATACAACCCCAATGCTGCATGTGGTTCTAGTACGGTTAACATAGAAAACCTCGCAACCGTTGCACTTTACCACTACACACCATATCAGCCCAACACAGCAGCCCTGGATAACCTTTACGGTACAGGCGATGGCTGCAGTGCATATGGCAACCGAAACTTCTGGCGATTATTCAATGATTGGTTTGGGTCACCATTTACAGCAACTTTTGATTCGGAATTTGTAGGCATGACGCCCGCAGGTACCGTTCCACAAGGTGGAAGTGCCGTTGTAAGCTTCAACTTCAAGAATGTAGGCAACTTCCCATGGAAGACTAATAATAGCGTGATCAATGGATATCACGCCGTAAACCTTGCCTCAACCTACCCGATCAATCGTGTCAGCAGATTCACCGGTAATGGCTGGGTTTGGCCGCCAGCAGGTAGGATTGCGAGCTTCAATAAAGT
>JAYUBM010000083.1:0-1488 GCA_043740875.1 bacterium
TATGCAAGTTTGCATTGGCGTTTGGGGGTGGCATAACAATACTATAATTCTTTTTGCTACCCCTGTTAAGCGGCAAAAAAGCTTCGGACTTTTCCCACAACGCATATATATCTGCTTCGTATAACCCTGGTTCATAAATTTTAGGCAATTTCATACTGTTCGTTTGTCCACTTATTTATTATAAGTATAACAGAGCAAACAAGCTTCCTTAACACTTTAGAAAGTGTTTCACGTGAAACGTTTTCCACAAAATAAACAAAGCTCTTTTTATACAAAAGCCCTCTTGATTTCCTGAAACGTTTTGATCCCACTCAATTCTTGAAAAGTGCGAGCTGTATTGTCTTACAGCCAGTACAAAGTTTTTGTTTACGTAAGCACTATACTCCTAAGCACAACAGGGAAGCAATAGGCATGGTTTTTTATGCGCTTACGCCGAGCCTATAAAATCAAAAACGGCCAGATCAAATTAACAGAGTGGCAGGTATTGACTAATAGAGGTAGAAAATGTTATTATTTTTGATACTATATGCATGATCTTGAACCCGAATCTTTAGGCGAAAAAAACTCAAATGTGGCCTCTGATTTTATCGCAAGACGAGAATTACAAATCGAACAAAGTACTTCTTCCAGGCGCGGGCTTTATCAGCAAATTGGCGCAGTAGGGGCCTCCGCAGAATCCCCAGCTACAATAGTTGCCTCTGTTGACATTTCGCTGCACGGTCGTAGAATAGCTAAAAAACTAGGTATGTTTTTTGTTCGACCAAAAATTATCGAAACCACAGCAACAGAACAAACCAATCCTACCGTTTTAGGTGACGAATTTGAGCCAGAAGAGTCAATAACCCCAGTCATTTCAATGCACTGTGCTCGAGAATCGGCCAAGAGGAAAGGCACCCATCCTGTCATGCATCAACCCCAACCGCCGCAAACACCACAAGCATGAAACCCCTGTAAAATCAGCAGCTCAGAACGACGGTACCCTAAAGCACAGTCAGAAAAAAGAGATTATACTTCGAGGTCAGATAACTACTGGCGAATAGAACGCAAACTTACAACGTACCTACATAGATAAATTCGGCGCGATTTCAAGATTGTAGGGGTCTGCAGAGTGCGCACCCAAAGCGGCCTTAAATGCGCCAAGCGTGGCAATCATGGCGCCGTTATCGGTTGATAACTTTGGATCGGAGTAACTGATTTCGATAGGTAAACGTTCGGCTAACTGTTGGCGCAGGGCAGGGCTGGCGCTCACGCCGCCGCCAATTACCACACTGGCTGGTTGAAACTCTTCGTAGGCAAGCATGGTTTTATCTACTACCGTTTCAACGGCAACGCGCTGAAACACGGCAGCAATATCTGCTTTCTGAGCCTCAGACAAGCTGCTAGGCAGGGCAGAGCTGGGGTAGGTGAAGTCTTTACCGCACATTGCCTGTGCCTGCCGCAATACGGCTGTTTTTGGCCCACTGAACGAAAAATCATATTTTCCAGGCA
>JAYUBM010000084.1:0-1485 GCA_043740875.1 bacterium
AAATTAGGCAAATCTTTTCTGAAATAGGCAAACACGGCCATAATACTGAAAAATCCAATCACAATTGCTATACCAGCAAGTTTTAGACCTAAAATGAGCCCATCTCGGCTGAACCAGTACTTTATTACGCGTTTTGGATGTAAACGCCAAAATAGTCGTCTTGTGCGTGACTTAGGTAAGCCTCGTTGCCTTTCGGCCTTACGGGCCAGCTTTGCTTCACGCCTAGCAACGCTTTTTTCGGTAAGTGTACGGTGGATTTTAACAGTGTTGCCGGATTTTGTGACAAACTTATTGCCTCGTACGCGCCTGCGCTTAGCAGGGGACGAACGGTTAGGATCTTTCGATGTATCATTCATGAATCTAGTTTTTAAAACTCCAATTTAGTCCTTAGTAGTATAGCAAGTTTTGTAAACAGTCGTCTCAGTTTGTATACTTAAACTATTATGACCTTATCAGAAGAACTATTATGGCGCGGTTTTGTTAATCAAAGTACCTTCTCAGACATCGCTGAGCTCGATACTAAACAATGGACTTTTTACCACGGTTTTGATGCAAGTGCCGATTCACAACAAATTGGTAACTTGGCAGCAATGATGTTTGATAAAGTATTTATGCGACACGGGCACAAAGCGATACTACTAGCTGGCGGAGCAACTAGTCTGATTGGTGACCCGGGTGGTAAAGATAAAGAACGACAACTACAAAACGAAGAAATTATTAACGCAAACGTAAAAGCCGCCGAAATACAGCTAAAAAAAATCTTTGGGAATAGCGAATTTAAGTTAGTAAATAACATCGAATGGACTAGTGAACTTAAAGTGTTAGATTTTCTACGTGATATAGGTAAGTATTTTAGCATGACTACGCTTATACAAAGGGATTACATCGCGCAACGTATCGGCGAAGGTGGCGCCGGTATCAGTTACACAGAGTTTAGCTATACCTTACTCCAAGGCATGGATTTTTTGCATTTATATGATACTTATGGCTGTAATTTGCAGCTCGGAGGAGCCGACCAGTGGGGTAACTGTTTATCTGGTGTTGACCTGATCCGTAAAGCCCGCGGTGCAGAGGTGCACACACTTACCTTACAGCTTGTTATAAATAAAGCGACTGGTAACAAGTTTGGTAAAAGCGAAGATGGCGCCGTGTGGCTCGACGAAACCAAAACCAGCCCTTTTCAGTTTTATCAATTTTGGATAAATATCGATGATGCCGGCATCGAATATTATCTGAAAATATATACCGAGCTAGATAAAGCTACGATTGATGATGCGATGGACATTCAGGCCGAGCAACCAGGTTCTCGATACGCCCAGAAACTTTTAGCCCAAGAAGTGACAAAAATTGTACACGGTAATGAACGGGCGGAATCGGTAAGCAGAGTAACCGACGTATTATTTGGAAACGGTGATTATAGCAAGCTGAGCCAAAAAGATTTTGTTGTATTAGCGGGCGAACTGCCAAACGTTACCGCGTCGACGG
>JAYUBM010000085.1:0-1474 GCA_043740875.1 bacterium
TATAGTATGACATATATACTTGTATTCTCAATTATTTAGTTCGTTTAATTGCTGCTAATTGCCTTGCCGTAGGTGGTGGCACGTTTTGTATAGCACTGACTTGTTTCCGCACATGACGGCTAAGGTAAAAAGCTATTGCTAGAACCCAGCAGGCAATAGCAAATGACAAAAAATATTGGCTAAACAAATGCTGTACCGACCGAGCCACGGCATCAATAAGTGTCCTCATACTTGCCTCTGCCTTCAGTGAATCGTTTAATTTTGGCAAAGCCCTTGACGGTACCACCGATAATATCACCCACCACAAGGTGTACCAAATGCCTGCATGCAAAAATATGCGTCCAAATCGCTTTAGTTTTTGACCTTTTGCAGCCACGAACCATTCGGCCGTTAGCAGTAAAATAAAGATTATGAGGCCAATATATTTAGCCAGTTTTAATTTACTATAGGCCTTGGGTAAGGCGTCTAGTGAGCCTTTTTCATTCAACTGTATTGGTGTAGTAAAGTTTTTATCTAAGTCATTACCTACATCTATGCCGTTATCACGTAATTTAGCAGGAAAGTCGCTAATATCCAGCGTTGGTTGGGGCGAGCCATTTTTCATAAAATTAATAACCGTAGTAGTTATTGTTTGAATTTTAGATTCTACATACGCAGGTGTAATAACGGTGGCTATTTTTGCCCGCATATCCGTTATATCAGCAGCTTTGTCATTGCTATTTGCATCTTTCGTAGCTTGTTCGGGTATCACATTAGCAAGCGCCGAAGGCACTCCCCCGTCATGTAAAGCTTTAGTAAGTTGCGTGGGGTTCAATACGGTAGCATCGATCACCCATATAAAGAAAGTTGCTGTTAGTGACAAAACTGCCAGCGTTATTAACAGATGTGAAAGTAGTCTTCGAGCCATGGTAGTTTGCCTTTTATTTAGTTATGCCACCTTAATTACTTAGGTTGAGCTTAAGCGTATTGTAGCACCATTTTTCTTAAATCTAATCGAGTGAATCAATTCATATTACATGTGTAATTATCGTACTGCCAGTGTGGCAATAACTATGCCAATATGTGAAAGATAAATGTATCCTAGTTCATAAAACAAAAAGTGTTTACGATTACGAGCCGTTAACGCTACTGTTAAAATCATACCCAGAAGGATACTAAGTGAGATAAAGCGGTACAAGCCAGTAAGTTTATAGCTAAAATAAATGGCAGTAAATAAAAATCCCAGTGCCATGCCATATGCCAAAATATTGTGAACCTTGCTCTGCCAGCCTTTGTGATCCGGAACTACACCTAGCAGAACCTCACATACATAAGTCAGCAGCCAAATAGGGGCTAGTATCACACTGTGCAACCGTGGAACGAGAAAGAATAACATGGTAATGGTTATAAGGGTTCCGCAGACCCATAATATGGTACGGAATTGCTGCAAAGCTTTACTGTGCCCACTGCCTAACTGACTAAGGGTACGCACTTC
>JAYUBM010000086.1:0-1469 GCA_043740875.1 bacterium
GTTACAGCCGAGGACCGAACATGTGACGGACAGTCTGGTACTTCCAGAACAGATCCCAGCCATAGCGCCCGCTGACCTTGCTTAAAATCCCCGCTACCCATAACCTGTCATTCCACTTATACTTAGGGACATGGAGAAAAGCGACCGAGAACTAATTGTCGATGCCTGCAAACAAGTATTAGCAGATAATAAGCGGGGTGATTACACCATACCGGCCGGTGGTTTGTACCCCCACCAATGGTTATGGGACAGTTGTTTTATAGCTATTGGTCTGGCCAATTATGATATGGTTCGTGCCCAAAAAGAGATTTTAAGCTTGCTGCGTGGCCAGTGGGCAAACGGCATGCTGCCAAATATGATATTTGCCGAAGGCGATGACCACAAACGTGACCGTAACATGTGGCAAAGCTGGCGCAGCCCCTTTGCCCCCGATAATCTTGCCACCAGCGGTATTACCCAGCCGCCGATGCTAGCAGAGGCAATAGTCAGAATTGGCACCAAATTGCCGCGTGACGAACGGCGTAAATGGTACCAAACCACCTATCCTGCCCTGCTCGCCTACCACGAATGGTTGTATAAAGAACGTGATCCCCATGAGGAGGGTCTTGTATTATTAATACACCCATGGGAATGCGGCCTAGACAATACGCCGCCCTGGATAAGCCAGTTGCGCATGCACCACAAGCCATGGTGGGTCGGTTTGGTAGAAAAAACCGGCGCCGATAAGCTGGCGAACATACTACGCAGGGACACTATGCATGTTCCGCCAGGCCAGCGAATAAGTAACATAGAGGCCTTACTTTATTACGATGTTGAACAACGGTTGAAACGAAAAAACTGGGATATCGATAGTATTCTTGGCCGCAGTCATTTTGTGGTACAAGATTTAACATTTAACTGTATCTTACTTCGGGCACACCGCCACTTGCAGACTATTGCTAAGACAATTGGCTATGAAATACCCGATTGGCTGAATGAACGGGCGCGTCTGGGGCGGCATGCTGTGAGCGAAAAATTATGGGATGCGTTTTCGGGACAATTTTATAGCCGTAATTTTGTCACGCACAAACTTATAAAAGAACCGAGTATAGCCACGCTTATGCCACTATATGCCGGCATAGGTAACGAAGCGCAAGTTGATGCCATGATTCATTTAATTAAAAGTCGTGATAATTTTGGTACGAAGTTTCCGCTGCCAAGTGTACCCGTAAGTTATAGCTGGTACAAAGAACTAGGCTACTGGCAAGGACCAACCTGGATAAACACCAACTGGTTAGTGATCGATGGGCTTAAAAGAGGTGGTTTCAAAGATTTAGTTAAGCATATTACAGATAAGAGTATTGCACTTATCGAGCAAAATGGACCTTATGAATATTTTTCTGCAAAAGACGGTGCACCGGCTGGTGCAAAAAATTTTAGTTGGACGGCGGCGCTTATTATCGATTTACTTAGCTAAATTTATTCATCAA
>JAYUBM010000087.1:0-1467 GCA_043740875.1 bacterium
TGTTTATACTGAAAGACTTATTAGGAAGTCACTTATGTTTGATATGATGACTGTATGAAGAATATTGCAAATTATGAAGCGGAAAAGTATAAAATCGACAAGAAGTACAAGCTTGTCGAGGACGGCATTTACTTTATAAATGATGGTTATGTTACCTCTTTAGTTTTCGAGCAAGAACGCGAATTAGGAGAAGGCGAAAAGCCAAGCAGCATTTCTCAGTACCCACTAGAAGATGTACTTGATAAATATGTTGTGTATGTTTCTGACTTCTACGAAGAGCTAAACGCCAAAAGCGAAAAATTATGTTTTTTAGAATTTACTTCCGATTCAGGGAGTAATGACGATGTGAAGCGCCTGCGTGAGATTATCGGAAAACACGTTTACGATAACAATGGACTACTTGCAATAGAATAGAAGCTGCCTCGTATGTTTTAAACAACGACGCGTTTGGGGCGCATTATTCGTTTTGGCTGACCGGCCGGCATAATAAGTGTTGTTAACTTCTTTTCTATAAGGCGCGCTTCGTCTACCATTCCCCTTAGTTCGTAGGCTTTATGTAATAGCATAAATGACTCGCGGTTGGGTTCGAGTTCGGCGGCACGCTCTAGTTCGGCAATCACGATTTTATCATTACCAAGCTTTTCGTGCACTTTTGCATAGGCAATGTGGCGGGCAGCCAAACCATCTTCGAGCTTAAGGGCTTGTTCGAATGCAGCTGAGGCTTTTTCATAGTTTTCAGTTTCAAGGTAAATTAGCCCCAAGTTGTGCAGGCTTGATGCCGTTGGTTCGATACTGCTGGCAATCTCGAAACAGTCGATCGCGTCTTTGTATTCTTTTTGCTTGGCATACAATATTCCTAAACGGTTATAGGCTGCGGCGTTTTTTTGGTCCATTTTAAGAATCGTTAACAAGGCCTTTTCGGCACGAAGTAGGCGGTTTTCACGCATACCCTGATGCGCTATTTCCCATAAACGGCTCAGCTGATCGCTGATTTTAATTGGTATGGGCGACAGTTCGGAATCACGTACCCGACTGCTAGTGAGTGCTAATATTCCACAAAGAATGACTAATGCTAGTCCTAACATATATTGTTATTATACCTGGTTAATGTAAGTTTAAGAAGAGGTTATCAAGAATAAGTTTATTTTGAACATTAGCTTTGTAGGCAGCTTGTGCAGTGGCAACCGCAGAGGTGTTATGCAGCCACTGTTTTTTGTTTATGGCGGCCTCTAGGCCAGCTATACATACCCGGTGCATTGCATCTAAAAATAGTGCCGTAGTGTCTTTAGCTTTTAGTTCTTTTTCGATAAGTATCAGCCGTTCATACAAACTTGCCGATAAAACGCCTTTTGCTAAATTTATTTGTAAGATAAGTGGGTTTTCTACCGCCTGCATGAGCTGGCACAACAAACCAGCTGCACCGCCACTTATGGCATAGTTTTTTTTAAGTGTAGCGTCGCCGTTAAA
>JAYUBM010000088.1:0-1461 GCA_043740875.1 bacterium
TATTGACAAAAGCATAAGCATTTGGTATAGTTAATTTACTATGCCACAAAAACACAAACCATCAATAGCTAACCGAGGCACTCGCCACCACGGTGAAGCGCAAAGTTATCATGCTAACCGAGGCACTCGCCACCACGGTGAAGCACCTAGCCAACAAGAAATTGTTAGACAAGTCCAAGATTATGATGTTAAAGATCCAAAAAATGATTATGAGCGAGTTACCGGTAAATCTGCCGGACGGTTAACAAAGGTGAAGCATGCATTAGGGGTTGTTGCAGGTGGAGCAATAGTAGTCGCAGCATTTGGCACTTTAATGGCTAAAAACGAAGCGTCTAGTGCGTCTATAGAAAAAATTGAAATAACGTCATCTCCTGTTTTTGCCGGTGCGCTTGACCTTAAAGCTGGTGTAAATATACGCAGCACCCCTGAAATGATTGACGCAGTGCCTTCAGATGGTGATTTTGATACTAACGTTGTATATACCGTAAAACCAAAAGAAGAAATTATTGTTAAAAATCCAATCTCTGAAGGCAGTTTCTTTGGTTTTACAAACGACACAGGTGCATTGGTATGGGTAAACAAAAAAGTGTTATCGCAAGAAAGTGCCAATGGCACAGCTTTCGCTACTGCCTTTGGTATTCCCGAACAGTTTGGGCAAAATATGAGTGCTTCATATGATGGACGTCAGTTAAATGCCTTTGACGGTTCACATAATCCTGTGCGGGTTGGTGAGGCTTTTGCTGTTACGCCTGACATGGCCTCCGCCACTTTGCAATCAATTGGAGTCACGAACGGCTCATAAGCTCTAGTGTTTAGCTTAAGTAGCCGCACACAATATACAGCGTGCGGCTTTTTTTGTGGGTATAAACTGTGGATAACTGGCGACTTAGCCCTAAATTATACAAAGAATATACTTGCAGTGGGTAACTGTGGGTAGTATTGTAGATCCAGTGGGTAAACGTGGGTAACCGCGGCAAAAACAAACACCACTTGGCAGAATTAAAAAAATATGGCCCAAATAGACTACTTCGAAAGAAAGCTTGACGACAAGCGGCGGTTAACCATACCGACTGAGCTTCGAGCCGAGTTCGAGAGCGGGGTAGTAGTAACAAGGGGCTTTAAAGATTATCTGCACCTGTATCCTTTATCAGTTTGGAATGAACTGGTTGAGACACAGCTATCGGGAAATATTCTCGACGAAAACATAGCTGATCTTAACGTTCGGTTCCGAACGGGGAAAGTGAGCACTACTTTGGATGAAAAACAAGGTCGGTTCACACTTGAGCAGCACCTGCTCGACTACGCCAAAATTTTGCGTGATGTCGAAGCAGTCAGGGTAGGACGTTACTTTAGACTTATAGCCAAGATAAGCAACTAACGTCCCAGCTACCAGCTAATCAAAAACAAATACAGGCCTTTAAAAATTAGGCAACAGCCAATAAAAAAACATCGAACGAAGTA
>JAYUBM010000089.1:0-5063 GCA_043740875.1 bacterium
TGCGGGCGATCGATCAACAACGGATCGACATGTACTTCACCGCTACCGGCAATTTTCACGATATCTTTATCAATTTTACCGAGTTCTTTGTAGGCGTTATTATAATGCCCAACAGTAGCGCCCAGCGACATACCTACTTTGCGAAAATAGACGTCGTAAGCACCCAGGTGACGAGTTAATAATTCGACATTTTTACGAATCACTTCGGTGTCTTTTTGGATTTCTAAGCTACGTAGTCCTTGCACAATAACTTGTAACATAGCGCTGAGCGTACTTGGCCCCACAATTGTTACATGTTTATCAACCGCAGCGTACTGCATAAGATCGCGCCCCGAAACGCCGCTTGCACCGACTTTGTTGGCTAACAAATCATAATAAATAGCCTCACTTGGTATAAACATTAATGCTTGGTCGAGTGTACCCCTTGATGGTTGAATATATTTTGCTGTTTCGTCAATGCGGCGTTTTAAATCTTCTTTAAAGGCTTTTTCGAGCGCGGGTCGTTGTTCGGACGTTGCGTCGATCAGGCGGTTATAATTTTCAAGACTAAATTTGCTGTCTACGGGTAAAAGCTTGTCATCCAAAACGATCACGGCATCGACAATGGTGCCATCAGGCATATGATGTTGCAGTTTATACGATCCGGCCGGAAGTAAATTTTGTAAAATCTGTTCCAGATAAAATTCACCCAATACCCCACGTTGTTTAGGGTTTTGCAGTACATTTTGCAAGCTTCGCAGCTCGTCGGCCACGTCAACCACCCGTTTATTTGTTTCGTCTAACTTAGTCAGCCGTTCGGTAACGTCTGCAACCAGCTTGGCACTTGCTGCCAGCTGACGCGTCATACTTTCTTGATTGCGGTCTAATTTTGTATCGAGCTGCGCTGCCAGTTGTTCGCGCAGCTTTTCAACTTGCAGGCTCATGTGCTGCAGATCGCTTTTTATTAGTAAATTAGATTCGGTATTTTTGGGAGCTCGGCGTAAGTACACAAATGCTATCAACGCGGTAATGATAACTAGTAGGCCTACAGTTATACTTGTCATGCTTTTAACTATACAGGAGTAATGTCTACAGCGCGCGTGTTACGGCAAAGATAAACACCACGCCTAAGACAGTTAGCAGCATGGTGACCCGTGATGGATGTTTGGCATGGGCCTCTGGCAAAATATCTGCTGCACAAATATATAGTAATACGCCTGTAAATAAACCTAAATAAAGTGTCAGACCGTGACTGCTGATCGTAAAAACCAGCGTACTAATAGCGCCAAGCACTGGTGCCAGGGCGTCAAGTGCTAAAAATCTGCGCGAACGTTTGGTAGAATTGCCGTGGCGCAACAGCAAGCTAACAGTGTTCATTCCATCAGCAAAATCATGGGCTATAACTGCCAAGGCAACTGCAAATCCAACTGTACTGCTTACCTGAAAAGCGAGGCCAATACCAACACCGTCTAAAAAGCTATGGCCAATGAGTACAACAGCCGAAAAAACGCCGACATTAGGGTGCGTATGCCCATGATATTCGCTTTCATGCGCATTATGAATAACAATGTTTTTTTCGATAATATGAAAAATTAAAAAGCCTGCCACAAGGGCGATCATGGGCAACGAGGCAGAAATGTTGGTTGTGTGTACTAATTCAAATATTTCAGGTAATAGCTCAAAGGCGATGACGCCCAATATAATACCAGCCGTAAAACCAAGTATACGGTGTAATTTGTCTTTGTATTTAAGGGCAAATAATCCACCGGCCGTCGTAGACATCACCGCCAGAAGACTAATAATAATTGGTTGCATGACTTAAGGATACGCTATAAAGCTGCATAGTGGACTACTTTACATCGGGCAAACTGCATAAATATCCATTGTAGTGCTGGGCGAGTAGCGTAAAATGTACTTATGAGTGTCCCCTTGGCTGAAAAACTGCGCCCCAAAGACTTGGCAAATGTAATTGGACACAGCGAATTACTGTCAAAAAACAGTCTTATTGGCGAACTTATACGCCATAAAAAAATTACTTCACTTATCTTATGGGGACCCCCGGGCAGTGGCAAAACAACTTTGGCACGAATACTGGCTGAAAATTCTGCGGCAGACTTTATAGAACTTTCTGCCGTTACATCAGGAATTGCTGACGTACGTAAAGTTATCGAACGCGCCGAACAAAACAAGCGCTTGGCGCAAACCACCGTATTATTTGTAGACGAAATCCACCGTTTTAATAAATCCCAGCAGGATGCCTTTTTGCCACATGTCGAAAATGGCACGCTTGTACTAATTGGCGCCACAACCGAAAATCCCAGTTTTGAAGTGATAAACCCGCTACTGTCGCGGAGCCGGGTGGTGGTATTAAAACGGCTGAGCGATGCCGACATAGCTGCAATCATTACAAAAGCCCGAAAACAGCTGAATATTCCCGCTAAAAAGTTACCGGCTGGCAGTATTGCAGCAATTGCCCAACTAGCTGATGGTGATGCCCGCCGGGCACTGGGGATTTTAGAACTTGCCCTTGAGTTAACGGACAATATTTTAACAAAAGAAGTTATTATTCAGGCTGCCCAAAAACCGCTGGTTAGTTACGACAAAAACGGTGAAATGCACTATGACCTGATTAGCGCTTTTATAAAAAGCATGCGCGGCAGTGATGCGAACGCTTCGCTGTACTATGCAGCGCGTATGCTAGCTGGCGGTGAAGATCCCAAGTTTTTGGCACGTCGGATGATTGTGTTTGCCAGTGAAGATATAGGCATAGCCGCCAGCCCCGCCTTAAATTTGGCTGTCAGTACTTTTTTGGCTGTCGAGCGTATCGGGATGCCCGAATGTGAATATAACTTATACCACTGTATTACTGTACTGGCTGGCGCCAAAAAATCCCGGGTTATAGCTGGCGCCATGGCGGGTGCTAAAAAAGCCGCCGCCGACCACGGCAATTTACCAGTCCCGCTGCAACTTCGTAACGCACCGACAAAGCTCATGAAAGACCTTGAGTATGGCAAAGGCTACGCGTGGCAAGCTGATTTTAAGCATCCTGAAGGATTTTTGCCGCCCGAACTTTCAGATCTAGAATTATTTTAATACATTCAAGAAAACAGGTAAGCTGGTGCAACTTACTTGTTTTCGAGATCGTGGATACGGTCATGACCCAGCCCATAATAATGGGCTATTTCGTGCCACAAGGTGCGTTTAATACGTTCCTGAAGCTGTTCGTGGCCCTCACTAGTTGATTCGAGTGGCCCTTTAAACAGGGTAATTTTATCGGGTAAAGCCATTGTTTGCCCGCTTCCCCGCCGTGTCAGTGGAATACCCTCGTACAAACCAAACAAGGTTTGCCAAGCTTGCAAGTTCTGCCGGCGGCGCTGTTCTTCACTTGGGTAATCTTCAAATGTTATTACAACGTTATTCAGTCCACGAATGTATTCTTGTGGCAAAGCATCCATGGCTACTGTAATCATTTCGTCAAATTGTGTTTCTGTTATGGTCACTATTTATAGTATAGTGACCCATACCCTTACTTGCCTAGCTTCGGACAAGGATCTTTAGTAAAAATCCCTAACGCTACCGAAAGCAATGCGGTCCAGGACCGCGCCTTTCATATCGAGCATGCTAGCCGGTATCGCCACAAACTCGCCGTAACGGTTATTCACAGCATCCAGCGCATCACTAATGCGCTGGGTCGCCAATACACCGCGGGCATCAGCCAACAAATCCAGCTGTTCGGGGCTCCAATCATGTAAATCAAAGGTACTGACCGACATTACGCGCACTGGCTCGATTACCTGCGCGCTTGCCAGCAGACGCAGCGCATGGGCATAAATGTCGTGGGTGGCGTACAGGCGAGCCCCGACTTTTTCGCCGTGATGCCAGCCACTGCGTCCCTCGGGCGTGGCGGCTCCCCCAGCTATCTGCCAGGTGCGGTTACTGGCAAACCCCAGCCACACGTGAATACCGCCGGCATATAGCTGGTTTTTACGCAGTCGCCGACCGATCTTTTCGCACAGTTTCATCAGGATACGCTGCAGTTCTTCGGGGTCGGCTGTTTGCCGGCTTATGGCATGCTGATGGCCAATATTTTTACGGGCAAATTCTCGCCGGTCGGGCTCGTAGCCGCGCAGACGCATATACCAGTGCTGGCCCACGATACTCTTGAAGACCCCTTTACGTAGATATTCCTCACTGGTGTTAAAAAAATCCAATACTGTTTTGATCCCGTGCGCCTGTAACCTGGCATTATAACGGCAGTTAATGCCCGGCAAGTCCATCAGCTCCAAACTCTTGTAGACACTCAGTAAATTTTTGTGAGTAATTTCGTCGAGGCCGTTTGGTTTATGTAAGCCAGCCGCCAACTTTGCCAAAAAACGATTTGGTCCTATGCCCACATTAACGGTGACTGCCTCACCCAGTCTTTCGCTGATTTTTTCTTTTATCTGGCCGCCAATATCAGTCGGTGACAGCCCTTGTTTATACGCAGGAGCGTTTTCAAGATGCACCACAAATTCGTCGATAGATTTTGGCGTTACGTCGTCTGTATATTCTAAAAGAAGGGCTTTAAAACGAACGTGTGCTTCGCGGTACTTACTGGGGTCGGGGGTCATAATAATAATCTCTGGGCACATCTGACGGGCTTGAGCGACATTTACCCCCAGCTTCACCCCTAGCCGTTTTGCTTCATAACTTGCCGCCAATAAAAATCCACGCGGCGTGTCATAAGCAGCCACCCCGACCGGCCTTCCGCGCAACAAGTGATTGGCCTGCTGTTCGATAATGGCAAAACAACTGTTTAGGTCGATATGCATAACGTCGGGCGTCGCTTTATTCACCTCAAGCGTCAAATTACTCACGCTACAGCCCCAGAAATTTTCGGAAAAGAGTAGCCAGAGCTCGGATTTATTTCGAGCCTTGCGCGATGAGGAAAACCGCTTATGTGGTTGTCCTCATGATTCATGCTGCATCCCCATGCCCGTAGTTCACCGCTTGTTCATCGGCAGTCATGTATTCTTCGACGACCCAGTGCAGCGTGCTGGCATCGAGCGCCAGTTTAAAATATACTGTCTGGGCAACGTCACCCA
>JAYUBM010000090.1:0-1457 GCA_043740875.1 bacterium
TTACTGTCCTAAGGATAGTATGTAGTTTTTCATGAGTTCGTCGGCGTCTACGGTGGTGGTTTTTACGGTGTATTCTAGGTCGGCCAGTTCGGCGACATACTGCCGAAGGTCGCCCAACGTCCGTTTGGCGGCTAACCCGGCACTTTTGCGGGCGACATAGGGGCTGATGCCTGCTTGGGCAGCTACCGTGTCAGACGAGGTGTTCCCGGCCGCTTTCATGAGCACAATACTGTGAAGCTGCCATACAAAAAGCGCTTCTATTGCCAATGGTTCGACATTTTGGGCGCGTTGGTCGGCGTACAGCGCCAAGGCACGCGCAAAGTTGCCGCTAAAGGCCGCATCTATGAGCTCAAAAATGCTACTAAGAGGGACTTGTTCGGTCAGTACATCGATTGTTGCGCGGGTAATGACGGGTTGGTACAGCATCAGTTTATCTATTTCGCTCGAAATTAGTTGCTGGGTGGCGCCTATTCTACTCACCAAATAATTGGCTTCACTAAGCCCAATACCACCGCCCCGTGATTTAACTTCACTGGTAACCCACCGCGGCGCATCACGCGCGTCGAGTTCGGTGCAGTCATGAAATTCTGTCTGCTTTTTTAGGGTTTTATACAACACACTGCGTTTATCTATTTTGGGCTCTACAATAATGAGGTCGGTCGTTTCACCCACACTTTCCAGTAGCTTGTCTATCTGTTCGGCGGCCGGTTTGTTGGCAGCCAACCCGTGCAGAATTAACAGCCGGTTTGGGCTCAAAAAAGGCAGTGCCCCCAACGTGTCCAATACTTTACGCAGTTCCCAGTCAGACACATCAATTGTTTCCAAAGCTAGATCCCCAAATTGCGCTATAAAAGCCCTGCGTTTTTCACGCAAAGCTTTTTGTAGTACATAGCTGTTTGGCCCCGCAAAAGTTGTTATCATCGTGCCGCTATAATACCCGTCCCGCCTGCCCACCTGCAAGCCGTAAAAGTTCTGTAATGATTCTCACTGGGTAATTTGCTACAGCCTGCTAAACTGATAACAAGCAGAACGTAACGCTTTATTCACAAAATTTTATATGCCGAACGTTATTATTGTTTCGAACAGACTCCCGGTGAGCGTTAAAAAAACGAATGGTAAATTAGAATTTTATCCGAGTGTTGGCGGCCTGGCGACGGCCCTTAGTACCTACACCACTGACTCAAGTAGTAAATGGATTGGCTGGCCAGGCATTGCCAGCGACGATATCAGCGAGACCGAACGCCGGACAATTTCTAAAAAATTAGCAGATTATAACTGCTACCCGGTTTTTTTAACCAAAAAACAGCTCGACGCCTATTATAACGGCTTTAGTAATAGTATTTTGTGGCCGCTTTTTCATAATTTACCTACAAAACTAGATAAATACGAGGCCTATTTCAAATCTTATCGGGATATTAACAGCATGTTTACCGATGCCGTATTGTCTCTTAGCAACA
>JAYUBM010000091.1:0-5025 GCA_043740875.1 bacterium
TTTTTTATGATGGTACACATTTTTGGAACGGACTGGAAACGCCTCAAACTTCGTGGTATATAGATGGCTGCCTAGAACTACTAAAAAGAGATACTAATAAAACCCAGGTAATTTCTGACACCTATAGACCGACTACACCATACCCAATAGGTGCGCCGCACGATTCATATATTTTGATGGATAAAGGGGCAAAAGCTAAGCCACATTTACTGGGTACCAACGACGATAATGACCGAACAGCTACCGAACTGACTTATGACGCAAGTGTTTATTTAGCCGTAACCGCAAAAAGTGACTCTTTAGAAGGTGGGATATTGTACATACCTAACGACATAGCAGGTATATTTATACGAGATTTCCTACGAAATAGCCCCGTAACAGAGACGTAATGGCAGTTAAATTTTATTGTTTGCGCTAATATTTACAAACGTACAATAATATAGTATAATCATACTAATATGACACGACGTGCAGATCAAATAATTCAACTTAGTGATGACCTTGCTCGTGAACAACAAAGGGCAGATGACCTTGAACGTCAACTTCAAACTGAGCGTGCCGCTAGCCATATAGCCAGTTTAGTAGGGGAAGAGATGAAGAAGCCCGCTTTTCAGAGTGCGGTCGATGACGAAGCAGAAGCGGTGGCCGTTGTGGCGGTTGTCGATATAGAGAAAGTTCGTTTAGTAGACGAACTTTCATCCCACCTGATAGAAACAGAATACGATGAATACGCTGCCACTTTCCGCGCCCAACATGGGCTCGAAATCAAGGCAAATCTGGATGCTGTTTTTAGCTGCGATGGAACCTATGATCATATCAAAGCCAAGGCAGAAGAAGATACGCGAAAATACCTGCAAGCAGAAGTTTTGGCCGAGGCCCATAAAAAGGCAGAACTAGCTGCCACCACACCAGAGGTACAGCAGCGTATACAAGACGACCTACGGATAGAAATTGAAGATTCGAAAGATATGCAAGAATTCCGCACTACTTTGCGTAGTAATTATGAAAAAACGTGGCGCGCTGAGGTAACTGAAGCAGTAAAAGCAGCTGTTGCTGACGATGAACAAGCCCGCGAAGTTGGGTTTAAAGCTTCGGCGCGAGAAGCGGTCTCGAAAGAGCCTGACGTCGCGGCCTACCGCGCAAAAATCCGTGCAAAGCTTCAAAAGGATTGGACCGACGAAGCAAAGGCAGTATATTTGGCATCGGTTGAAAATGAAGAACTTGCTGCATTACAGGCTAAAACACTAGCCGCAGAAACCGAGCGCCAAAGAAAAGTTAATATAGCCCGTGAACTATTGGGATCGTTTGTTGGTGTGGGCGTAGCAACGGCTAAAATTTTACCAGGCAGCAGACTAGAAATAATGCTTGGTAATCCGACGACTGTAAAAGTTGAAGAAACATACAAAGACGGATATAACGATCCGCGTAAGCGGACTATTGATGCACCTGGATATACCTGCGAACGCACCTTAACGTTGGTAGCACTCGGCGAAGGACGCTTCCGGGTCGACGGCGATAGCTTGCTCGACCATGATAATGGCTATGTGCGCCAAGCATCTATGGCTCGCGGCACCATTGTAGGAGTAGGGCGCCGTGTACGTGAAAACGGAGTTGATAAACTCGAACCTGTCTTGACCGCAGATGTACCGTTGTACATAGACGACCATGCAACTGACCATTCGAAGTTAATAAATGCCGAATATCCGGTTGTCAATGTCACCATCGATGGCATGCAAGCCCGCGATATAAAACACCTCGTAAAGTCGTAACTCGTGAATAAGGTCGGCACTCCGCTAGTCTGGTTTCCTGACGTGGCGCGTGAAAAAATTGGTGACCTCAACCGTTTTTGACAATTCAGTCGACCACTACGGCGTAGGTGAACTATTAGATGCAGACCAGCCCCAATTTGCATACCCAGGAATCGTCTATTTGGCCTCTAACTCATTTTCTCAGACAAATAGCAAAAGAGGCAGGGGAGAATTATTTTTGCAGTATCAAATGACCCCAGCAACCCCTGAGTTTCAGAATATAGCAGCACGGTTGTAAGACTGTGCATACCCCTGAACTGCCTGCACTTGAACTATTTGTACGGCGTGGATCATTTACTTACTATCTCGATAATTAGCTATTCCTAAGTTTTAGCACAAAAGCTTGCATATATATAGGTAATCCTGCTAGTGTAGCGAGGCACTACACTAACGTGCTAAGCTAAAGAGTAATAAATGTCATATAAAAATCTTGTTATCGTCGAGTCGCCCGCAAAAGCGAAAACTATCGAAAAGTATCTTGGAAGCGATTACATCGTGAAGAGCAGTTTCGGTCATATTCGTGATTTGCCAAAAAAGGGTATGAGCATTGATAAAGAAAACGGCTTTAAGCCTACCTATGAAGTTCCTGACGATAAAAAGAAGGTTATTGCTGAACTTAAAAAATTAGCCAAACAGTCAGACACCGTTTGGCTAGCGAGTGATGAAGACCGCGAAGGTGAGGCGATTGCGTGGCATTTGTGTGAAGCCCTGGGGCTTGACGCCAAAACCACCAAGCGCATCGTTTTTCATGAAATAACCAAAGAGGCCATTTTAGCTGCCATAAAAACACCGCGTACGGTAGATTTACACCTGGTTGACGCACAGCAGGCCCGCCGCGTACTTGACCGGCTTGTAGGCTACGAACTAAGCCCCGTACTCTGGAAAAAGGTGCGGCCAGGCCTGAGCGCCGGCCGCGTACAATCGGTAGCCGTCAGGTTGATTGTGGAACGCGAACGGGATATCAAGAACCACGAAAGTGCCAGTTCGTTTAAGGTGACCGCCATATTTACTACGCCTGGTGGCCACGAATTATCGGCAGAACGCGCTGAAAAGCTCGAACACTACGACGAAGCAGTTGCCCTGTTAAATGCTAGCCATCCGGCAGATTATAAAATTACTAATGTCGAGCAAAAACCAGGCACCAAGAGCCCCGGAGCACCATTTACCACTAGTTCTTTGCAGCAAGAAGCTGCCCGGCGACTTGGCTACGGCGTACGCCAAACTATGACTCTTGCCCAGCGGTTGTATGAAAACGGCCACATTACCTATATGCGTACTGACAGTACCAACTTATCAGGTACGGCGATAGGCGCAGCCAGCGATTTTATAAGCAAGAATTACGGCGAAAAATATCATCAAGTTCGTCAGTTCAAGACTAAAAACGCCAGTGCTCAAGAAGCTCACGAGGCCATCCGTCCAACTGACCCGAACAAACTTGAAGCAGGAGATGACGGCCAGCAAGAAAAACTTTATAAACTTATTTGGCAACGTTTTGTTGCCAGCCAAATGGCACCAGCCCGCATCGAAAAAACAGAGGCCATTATTGATATGAGCGGCCAAAGTGTTGCCTTTAAAGCAAAAGGCGAAGTCCTGACGTTTGATGGCTACCTAAAAGTGTACGGCGGTGGCAAAGACGATACGATTTTGCCGGCTCTTAACAGAGGTGACAAGCTTGACTTACAGCGTATGGATGCCCGTGAAACATTTAGCCGGCCACCCGCCAGGTTCAGCGAAGCCAGCTTGGTGAAGGCCCTAGAAGAAATGGGCATAGGTCGACCGAGTACTTACGCTCCAACCATATCGACCATCCAGACCCGCGGTTACGTCGAAAAGACCGATCTGGAGGGCACACTTCGCAAAGTACGCGTCGTTACCCAACACGGAAGCAAAGTTACTGAAGCTGTCGAAGAAGAGACTACTGGCGCTGATCGAAGCAAACTGCTACCAACGGCAATGGCCGAAATGACGACAGATTTTTTGGTTAAATACTTTGCGCCGATTGTAGATTTTGATTTTACAGCCAAGGCCGAGGCCGAATTTGACGAAGTAGCCGAAGGGAATCAGCCATGGAATCGTATGATTGCTGATTTTTATAAAGATTTTCATCCGTTAATTGCGCTGTCCGCCGACGCGTCCCGTTCCGAAACTAGTCAGGCTCGCGTGTTAGGAGCCGACCCTAAAACAGGCAAACCCGTAATTGCCCGCTTTGGCCGCTTTGGTGCCATGTTGCAGATGGGGGAAGTCGAGGGCGAAGAAGAAAAACCAAAATTTGCACCGCTGCCAGCCGGAACAACTCTCGATACTGTCACTTTCGAAGCTGCTATGGAGATGTTCAAGTTGCCGCGACTCGTCGGTACAATGCCCGACGGACGCGAAATAAAGGCCAACATAGGCCGTTTTGGGCCATATGTGGTTGTAGATAAGTTATTTGTATCTATAAAGCCCCACGACCCGCTAGAAATTGACGAAGCAACAGCGCGTGAACTGGTTGCCGCTAAAGAGACATCGGCACTCGAGAATATGATTACCGATTTTGGCGGCATAAGAGTGTTAAAAGGCCGTTATGGCCCCTATATTACCGACGGTAAAAAGAATGCCAAAATCCCCAAAGACGTAAAACCTGAAGATATCACCGAAAAACAAGCCAAAGAACTGATAGCCGCAGCACCCGCCAAAGGCAAAACCCGTCGCTTCCCAAGCAAAAAGAAAGCTTAATTAACCATAAACCCCTTAAAAAGCCGGGGTCTTGCCAACAGGCCTGCCCCTAGTTGTTATTTTCGGATTACTAGTTATAAAACCTGGGGCTGCCCCGCCTACTGCCACCCCATTAAATTACGGTGTTTTCACAGATTATGAAAATTAAGCTCTCTCGCGACGCGGCCGAGCAATACCCGTAAAGGGAATGAGGATAATGGACGGTTCAGGGATTGAAGGTATCTCTATAGTGTATAAATCGACGTGTGCATTTAAAATGCGACAGGCAACTAAGCCTAGTCCAATACCTTTTTCGAATGGGGAGTCTGGACTTCCAGAAAATTCTGGGCGTAATCTTGGCATACTTAACCTAGTAACAGAACCAGTCGGCACATCAAAAAATAGCTGGTTAGTATTCCGGTCGGCGATCTGTATATTCGTAACCCCATCAATGAATTCCGGCATGGCACCACAAACGGCGAATTCAGGATAGTGTTCACGGTTAAATGATCCGATAGATTCG
>JAYUBM010000092.1:0-5006 GCA_043740875.1 bacterium
TCAAAAATGGAATATTCTTGCACCAGTAACAGGTGCGATTGGTGCAATTCCATCACCTGCAGTTGTTCCTTTAACGGATACTATGGTTGTGTATTATCCAGCGATTTGTGGCGCTACTCCGGGTGATGCACCTACCGGAACTGGCGCAACTAGTCGACAATATGTAGTTTATTGGTTTACCGAAGGTTCACCAGGTACACAGTGTCTTGGTAGCTAGTTCTATCTAAGGCCAACCATAAAAAACACCGCCCCTAAACAGGGCGGTGTTTTTAAGTATTGTATTTTGCTATTCTCAACTATACTTAATGCTAATGCATGTATTACTGGTTTTTTACTTTTTTGTTATCGGGCTTTGCTTTGGCAGCTTTGCGCTGGCAACAGCGTGGCGAATCAAAAAAAAGAAGGGTTTTGTGCGTGAACGCTCAGAATGTGAAAAATGTCACCATGTTTTGGCGGTGCGCGACCTTATTCCACTAGTAAGTTGGCTGGGTCAAAGGGGAAAATGCCGATATTGCCATAAAAAAATATCCAAGCTGCTGCCACTGGCCGAACTAGCCGGTGGCACATTATTCGCCATATCATTTGCCGCGTGGCCAGAACCACTACACGGCTTTTTAGGCATTGCCCGTATTGCTGTATGGGGTTTTGCACTGGTATTGCTGCTTATTTTGTTTTTTTACGACCTACAGTGGTTTTTGCTGCCAAATAAGCTAGTGTATCCGCTGTGGGCGGTTGCAGCGCTTGATTTTGCACTGAGGTTTGCACAACAGCCACACTTAAGTACGCTATTGTGGGGCTGTGCGGCCGTTGCTGTTTCTGCCGGGTTGTTTTTACTGTTCTATATATTGTCTGACGGGGCCTGGATTGGGTTCGGTGACGTTCGGTTGGGAGTGGTCATAGGTCTTTTGGTGGCTACACCGGCACTGGCTGCAGCTGTCTTGTTTGTGGCGTCTATTGTAGGAATACTATTTGCGCTGCCAAGCCTGGTTACCAAAAAGCGTTCACTTAGCAGCAAAATCCCGTTTGGACCGTTACTAATTTTGGCACTAGTGATAGTAAAATTGTTTGGACAAAAAATGATCGATTGGTATACCGTTCACTTACTTTTTATGTAATAATAATTTCGTTTTTTAGGATGTTACCGTACCAGAAGCGCTTATGGTATACTTTGAATATGATACCAAGGGGTGCCGATGGCGGTTATACCATTCTTGAAACGATGATTTTTTTGGCCGTTACGGCTATGTTATTTATTGCAGCTATGACGACAATTGGCGGAAAGCAGGCAACCGTGCAGTTTACCCAGGGAATACGCGATACTCAAAGTAAAATCCAAGATGTTATTAATAATGTCTCTACGGGATATTTTCCGACTGACAGTAATTTTAAATGTATTGTTGGTGATGCAATTCCTGCAAATAATATACCGAATGTGGCGCCTAGTTTTACCTTAGGTGCAAGCATTCAGGGCTCAAGCGAAAAATGCGTATCCTTAGGTAAGGTATTAGAATTTGCCAATAGTGCAACCGCATCCGAAGGGGCAACTAATTATAATATTATTAGCGTTGCAGGGCGTCGTATAAATAACAGTGGGCAAGAAGTTTTAAGCTTGGACGAGGCAAAACCCACGGCTGTTTCATTTGCAGGCGGGCCGGATGTAACCGAAAGTTCAGTACTGCAATTCGGCGTAAAAGTTACCCGCATAACTGTTCCGATTGGAACGCCGGGTAGTCTAATTGATAGTGGAACTAGATATGGCGCAGTTGCTTTATTCAGTAGCCTGCCTCGCTTAGCCGGTGCCAGCGGGGCACTAGCGTCGGGCGCGCAAAGGGTCAGTTTTGCTGTAATTCCTGCTAGTACTTTGGGCGAGACAAAAGCCTTAGCTGTGCCAAAAATTAACAATGTTACCGATATAACCCCTGTATTTCCCGACCTAAGGCAACAAATTAAATTTAATCCCCAAAACGGCATTATTATATGTTTAGCTGACCAAAGTGGTACACGCAAAGCAATGATTACCTTGGGTGACAGCGGCGGCCAGGCCAATGCTAAATTGGATATTGGTACCTATAATACGGTTGTTTGCCCATGAAGCGCATAAATGAACGTGGCGATACTATTGTAGAGGTGATGCTTTCTATTGCAATTATTGGCATGGTACTTGGTGCCTCATATGCAACATCCACCAGGGCGTTACGAGCTGGTCGTTTTGCCCAAGAACACACAGAGGCCTTAAAATTAGCCGAAAGCCAACTTGAGAAGTTAAAGTATGTGGCTTCGGTATTGCCAAGTGCAATCCCAGCACCGCCTAATATTTTTGACGCGACTGCTGCGGGTGCTACGCCGTTTTGTCTGGATAACAGTGCGCCGCCATTCGCAAAAGTGTTAAAAAGTACGCCAACTTTTGCAACAGCGTGTACAAGCGGTTTTTATACTACAGCTGTCAACTATGACAATGCAGGTGGTGATGTCTTTACAGTTGCAGTTACCTGGACGACAGAAGGTGACAGCAGCCAGCAGGGTAACGTACAGATAGCGTACAAGTTGCATAAATGAGCATGCAAAAAAACACATCTGGATTCACTATTGTTGAGCTGATGTTTTCGACAGTTATATTTTCGGTCGTATTACTTTTGTGTTTATCTGCATTAGTACAGATTGGCCGGATGTACTACAAAGGTATAACAACCGCTCAAACGCAGGATACGACGCGATCAGTCATGGATGAATTATCACAAAGTATACAGCTTAGCGGCGGTAGTATTAGCGCACCAACCGGACCAGCGGGTCCCTTAGTAGTCGTAAGTGGCACGGTGACTAATGCGGCGACAGGCCATTTTTGCATCGGTGATTCACGCTACTCGTATGCAATGGACCGCAAGCAAAGTGATGCGCCAAGTTCGGTTGCTGCCGACAAAGAGGTCAGGCACGTATTATGGGTAGATTCTGTACCCAACTGTGCAGCAGCAGATTTGACAGCTTTCCCGGTAGTTGATTTGATGACTGCCGTTCCGACACCGGCAGCTGGGGACCATGAACTGCTTAGTCAGAGTATGCGTATTACAAAGCTAGTTATGTCACCACTAACAGCCGATAATTCTACCTGGCAGATTTACTTGACAGTTGCCTATGGCGATGACGATGTGTTAATAGTTGACCCTAGCGATGCCACCCGGCGTATTTGCCAGGGTTCATCGATCGGAACCCAGTTTTGCGCCTTTAGCGAGCTAAGCACAGTTGTGAAAAGGCGTATACTGTAATGAGTAATATGGGTAAGATACACAAAAACGAAGACGGATTAGTGGCGATTATTGTCGCCACGATTATTATGATTATCTTAAGCTTGGTCACGCTTGGTTTTGCGCGGCTTATGCAGCGTGAACAACGCCAGGCTTTAGATAGGGGACTGAGCACCCAGGCTTTTTATGCCGCCGAATCAGCTGTTAACGATGCGGCACAGCAAATCCGCCACAATGGTTACACTGCCAATAAGACAAGCTGTGGTACGGATGCTACATTTACTGCTAATGGTGTCGGTACCGGGCTGAATGCAACGTATTCTTGCTTACTAATCAATCAAAACCCAACAACCCTTGAATATACGAATTATGCAGATGCTAACTCTATCCCAGCACCTCTAGAATCATCTACCGGGGACGACATTACGTCGGTAAAAATATCTTGGGACAATAAATATACTGCAGCGACGACTTACCCATGTCCAGCAAGCTTTACCTCGGCCTTTCCGGCATTTAGCAGCTGGGATCCGGCCGCACCGCAAACATACCCAGGAATTATGCGTGTAGATCTTATACCGGCAGATACGTTAAACCGTGCGGCGCTAGTGAATAATACGATAACAATGTACCTGTACCCGGTGACTGCAGGCTGTACAGGCGCGGTTACGGCAATAAATAACAGTGCGCAAGTAGGTGATAGTGCAAAAGGTAAAATTATTCCTGTTGCCTGTATGACGCCGACTGGCAGCATGCCGCATGCATGTGAATTAACTATAAACAATGATTCCAGCCCGAACAAAAAGTATTATGTCCGGCTTAAATCGCTGTATAAGTCATCTGCCGTTACGGTACGTATTTTTAATGCCGCTATCCAATTAGGTTTTAAGGGAGCGCAGGTACAAGTAGATTCAACCGGCAAAGTGGCTGACATCGTGCGCCGTATCCAGGTTCGCATTGCGGTAGATGATACGTATTACCGGCCCGAAGGTGTCATTCAATCAATGGATTCAATCTGCAAGCAAGTCTCGATAGCGCCCGGTACGCCGCCAATCGGTACCAACAACTGCGGCACGTAAAACCGCCAAAATACGATCCCACCCCCAATTACTCCTAAAAATTGCCGCAATTCTTAAAACCTATTACCACACATCAATTTAACTCCGATAAGGTTCGACCTTATCGGAGTTAAATTACCATTCTTCGTTTAACTTTTGTGATGGAATTTTTCGTGCACGGCTTTTAAATGCGGGTCGGTAACATGCGTATAAATTTGTGTCGTACTAATATTGCTGTGGCCAAGCATGGCCTGTACACTACGCAAATCGGCGCCGTTCATAAGTAAGTCGGTTGCAAAGCTATGACGTAGTGTATGGGGCGATACTTGCTTGGTGATGCCGGCAAGTAGGGCATAACGACTGACTAGACGCTGAATACTACGTGCTGTGAGCCGAAAGTAATTACCGCTTAGACTTATTTGTTTATTGCCACTGTAGCGGATAAAAAGCGGCCGTGCATTATCATCGCGATGGTCAAAATACTGCGTGATCCAACTTGCCGCTGCTTCGCTTACAAAAACGGGCCGATCTTTTTCGCCCTTGCCGCGTACCATAAACTCACGCCGTTTCAAGTTTACATCCTCACGGTTTAAATTAACCAGTTCTGATACACGCAAACCACTACTGAATAAAAGTTCAATAATGGCGCGGTCACGTACGCCTTGCAGGGTATCTGTTTTTGGTTCTGCCAATAATCTTTCGATTTCTTCGG
>JAYUBM010000093.1:0-1440 GCA_043740875.1 bacterium
ACTGTTAAAAATGTTACCAAAGGTGCAATCATCGCCAAAGCACTTGTAAATGATTTTGAAGCCGACAATAACACCGGTGAGCCAAAACTATTAACCGACGATAAAAAAATAAGTGCTTCGTCGATTCGTAATTTTTTGCTGGGGTTTGACGATCTAGATCTAGCCGCGGGCCAAGAAAAAGAAGTGATCATACCAGTTCAGATACCATCTGATGCATCACCAGGTGCGTACTACGGTGTAATTCGTTACCAAGCAGTACCTAAGACTACAGGCGAACAAGGGGCAGGCCAGGTTGCCTTGACGGCGAGTGTTGGCTCACTGGTTCTTATCGAAGTACCAGGAAACATTGTAGAAAAAGTTTCTGTTCAAAGTGTTAAGGCATACCTAACAAACGGCAAGTCAGGCAGCATATTTACCAAAAAACCAACACAATCGGGTATTACTGTAAAAAACCTTGGTAACAGTTTTGCAAAGCCATTTGGGCAAGTCCAAGTGTTAAATATGCAAGGCAAGCAAGTCGCAGCTTACGAACTCAATAACTCGACACCGCGCGGCAACATTTTGCCTGGTAGCACGCGTATTTTCAAAGACGAACTAAAAGGCATTACTAGCCCAGGACGTTATAAGATTACTGCAAACGTATCTTATGGCCGTGGTGGCGAAGTACTAAATGTAAGCAATACATTCTGGTATTTGCCAGTGTGGTTATTGCTTGCTTTAGGAATCCTAGCTCTGTTACTCATAGGTACGGCAATGTATTTGTACAGGCGCTACAATAGCCGTTCATTGTCACGACGCAAAAAATAAGTAACCTATAACTTATACCACCGGGCTGCATTTAACAGCCCGGTGTTTGTTTTTTGTGCAAAAAGTTTGTATGATTATAACGTAAGTATTTAAAAATGAAACACCCAAAAATCTTTAAAACAATCATAGCACTACCACTGCTTATTGCAGGCTTGATTATATATATGTATCCAAGCAAAATTTTTGCTGCCACCTCTTCAGGATCGGTTGGCTTAACGGGCACTATTAGCACCCCGCCACCAACGCAGGGCGCCAGTATAACTTTCCCTAATAACAATCAGTCATTTACCGAGCTGCCGATTAAAGTAACTGGTATTTGCCCAAAAGGTTTACTGGTTAAACTTTTTAAAAACAATGTGTTTGCGGGTTCAGCCGATTGTACTAGTGGCAGTTACAGCATTCAAATTGACCTATTTAGTGGCCAAAATGATCTTATTGCCCGTGTCTATGACGCCCTTGACCAACCAGGACCTGACTCGAACAAAGTTGTAGTTAATTTTAATGACAAAAATATTGGCGCGGGCAGCCGGGTAACAATTACAAGCAACTACGCCAAGCGCGGAGCGTTTCCTGGTGAATTACTGGCCTGGCCCATTATTATTAGTGGCGGCAGCGGACCATATGCCCTCAGCG
>JAYUBM010000094.1:0-4990 GCA_043740875.1 bacterium
CGCCGCAGCACAGGCGCCAAAAAGAAGAGTAGTAGGTAAATATTCTTAAAGGTTTGTAAAAAGGCTCACAATTGTGAGCCTTTTTTAAGTGGGCTTGTGCATAAACATAAGGTTTATGCACAAGTTATAAACATGCATGGTCAGTATTTAGTCGTACTGCGTCACTGTTGGTTGGGCGATTGCATAAAAAAGGTGGATAACGTACGTCAGATGAGTCACTGTATATAGTGTCAAAAGTAATATTTTGCGCAGCTATGTATGGTGACATGGGGCGTATAGTGTATATGTAATCAGTTAATAGTGCTGGACATAGCTTAAATAAAATGGTATAAATAGCTAAAGTACAAGAGCAAATGGACCAAAAGCACGCAAAAAGACACCAAAGTCTGTAGCAATGTAACGCTCAAGGAATCATAAGAATAATGATACACCCAGAAGCCCCAGAGCAAATATCCATCGCCCAACAAATTGATCCAGGCATGCAACTTACCCAAGATATTATCGCTGCGAACGGTTTTGAGGCTCCGCAGGATCCTCGTTTTACAATGACTGACAGATTCCGCGAAGGCTTTCGAGACCTTCGACATGTTGCTGTTGCTGGTGTTTTGTCTTTTGGCGCTCTGGCAATTAATAACGACGTATCGCCGGTACATGCGAGTCCTGTACCTGAAAATGCTGGAACCGGGTTTACCGCTGTTGCCGCCAATAGCATCACCAAAATCCACGCAACAGACGTGGGCGGGCAATCTATTGTTGCAAACCTGACCGAGACGAACGCCGCCGTCGCCGGCTTTATTACTGCATATCCGTGTGCTGAAGGTTTGCCAAACCCACTTACCTCGAACATAAACTTCAATGCAGGCGTGAACGTAGCAAATGGCGTCACTGTAAAAGCCGATGCAAATGGCGATGTATGTTTAACACCAAACGTTGCAACTGACATGGTCTGGGATCAAGCAGTAGAAACCAGTGCCTTTACGACGCATAATGCAGTACGTAAGTTGGATACACGCCTGGGTTTGCAAGGGTCACAGGTTGTGAGTGGTACTGGTGGCTACATAGGTCTTTCACAACTATTATTTCATTGCACACTGTTGCCAGATGCTATTCGCCCCCAATTACCGGAACAATATATGACCGTTAATGTCAGTGGTCTCACGCCAGATTACACACCTGATATAAAAAGTGATGCTAACGGTGACGGTGTTGGAGGAAGCTTCTTAGCTGAACAAAGCTATATGCCAGTCGCTATGACAGGTCACATTTATACAAACCCAGATGGCACACAATACACTAAAGGTGTCGATTTATCTGGTAATCAAATGAATGATATACGCAACACGGGCTATGTATCGCAAAACAGATTCAAGGGTATGTTAAGTTTAACGAAGTACAATTCTGTAGGTAGTACTTCGTCGGTTGTCGGCAAGAGCGTTATTTACGTGGATGAGCCCTGCGTTTAAGTTATTAGATAGTCGCTTTAAATCTTGAAGTTATGTAATGCAGCTTGAAGTTTGTATACGTAGTGCTTATGGCTTACAATAGACTTAAATGAGCAAGCGTAAGAAACTGGGCATGGTTATACTAGCTTTACTGCTTTTGTGTGTAGTGACTGGTGCCGTTTTCTTGCTTTTAAATAAGAGATCAAATAACAAAAAAAATAAAAATACTGGACCTCAAAAAGACTCCGGTGTACTTATTCAAGAGCAGGGTAGTGCATTAGCAAATACACTAAATCAAAATAACTATAGTTATAAAAAAGAGGATTTTAGTGTATTGGTAAATTTGACGAATAATCTTATTATTGCAGGTTCCTATGACAAAGCTTATAGCGCAGAATCAAAGATTCCCGATTCAGAAACAGCAGAAAGAGTGAAAACCAAATATGAGCTGTGTTTGTACATTGCAGCCTCCGAAGGAAATCAGACGAAATACACTGACTGTCGTAGTCAGTTTCTTTCTGTACTAAATTCGAGGACAAAAGAACCTAGTTTTATGAGTTTGTTGAAGGGTTATGACACCAAATATTCACCTACCTTTACACCAGTGAAAAAACCCGCAGATCTTAAAGAAAGTGAATCATGATCTTTACGAGTAGGCTAAGAAATTACAAATTAGCTGTCTTAGCGGTGATTTTTTGTAGCTTATGTATGTTAATTGTGGGTGGCAAGGCTCATGCCAATAACGGTTCTATAAGCTTTCAAGGCATGGGTAACGAGCTACCGATGCCATCCACGGCTTTTAATTATGTACCAGATGCTTCACAACCTTTCGGGATCAAACCTATAGGTAATACCGGTTACCTGGTAGTTGGTACAGGTGCATTTGATGTTAAGTTATTTATTGTTACCTACGAGGCACCTACTAATGCACAATTTGACATTACAATTCTCCATGCAAATATTTGCAGAACGGCACTTGTAGATGACCCGGACAATGGTTTAAATCCGGTGACTACTTTTACTGCTATTGTTCCTAATTTTACGCATGTAACAGAGGGTTCGTCTATTCAAACTGGAAGATCGTGCAGTAATGTTGACCAAACTCTTACTGTATATCCGGCGCAGCTAAAGGCTCTCTCAAATGGTAAATACGGAGGCGTGTTTCTAGCTTCACTTAAGACTGATAACTCCGCTACAGCATCACAACAAAACTCCTTTCAACTGCGGGCACCAAATGGAATCATACTGGGATATAACAGGGAAGCGGCTGATCTAGCAATCAATTCTTTCCTGGGAATTGCTAATAACCCGCCGCCAGGCGCATATGATACGGATTGGTTTATACTTAATAGCACTTCTCCGGGTTGGGACACTTCAGTCAGAAATACAGTTGGAAATCAGAGTTCGGTTAACATAACCAACACGGCTTTGCCCTATAATGGCGTAACGGATTTTAGCCTCCCGTTTACCCCTAACTGCGACCTACTCAATAATCAGACCTTGCTTGGTAGTCAGCTAGCGATAAATTTTTATGATGCTGATGATTTTACAGGTGGTGGCACATTACAAGGCACAAACGGCCACCCCCAGCTGTGGTTTTACCTCGATAGACGCCCGAATGGCAGCCCAAATGCTTGGCCAACCACCGTATATTCACGTCGATTAATAGGGGGTAACCATCAGACTGACAATATTAGTGATTTGCCTGATATGCAGTATGGATATACCTATACTGCAAGGATATCGGGACTTTCGAGGCCAAATGCACTTCAATTTTCGGTCGGTCTTGACCCAAGCTTAGATTTATTAAATAGTCCCTCAAAAGATTGTCGGAATGATAGGCCTCCTACTTGCAGCATAACGGTTGCAAATGCCGGAAGTATTTATCCTGGTGACACCATCCAATTTACCGCACATACCACGTATGCGAGTGGCTATGCTATTGGTGTTAATGGTCCTACCGCTGAAGATGCAGGCCGAGGTGCTTGGCCGAACTATCTGGTAAGTGGGAATCAATATGCAAGAGGCAGCCCAGTAGGTATAGGAAACGGCACCAATCAAGATTTTGCTATTACGTCAAACAATCCTACCGATACGCCTTATGACGATATGGTATTTGTTGCACCGCCTGGTGGTGCCAATGTGACAAGCATGATTGCGCCGAGTACGCCAGGTACGTATAACTTTAATTGGGGACTCGTGTGGCCAAACTATGCTTGGGCTTCTGCCGAGTGTGTTTCAACAATTACTGTACAATTACCAGATCTTTGTACCAACATACCCGGCTTACAGAACCCCATACCTGCATTTCCTTTCAGCGTATCAGGCACAACCTGTACGCAACCCGATAACGCGCCGGTAATTACGATTACACCTACATGTGACAATACAACTGCAGCCGGATCGTATTACGTGACTATAACTACTACAGATCCGGACGCGGGTGGCCCGACTCCGTTTACCCCGGGTGGGACGCCAACGGTAAGCTATTCTGGTACCGGTATTCCAGCCAACTCACAAACTAGTAGTAGCTTTACTGTCAATATTGACCCAAAAATAGCCGTCACCGTAACGGCCTCGACCAATGGTGTATATCCGTATTATCCTGACCCCAGCAGCTATAAATCTGCCTCGGTAACTGCTGGTCCTTTTGGTCCATGTATCTATAGCTTTAAACTAGTACCAACTAGCCAAACCCCGGTATTAAGCCCGGATTATGAAATGCCGTTACAAGTAGATAGCGCTACTTACGTTACTGCGTATACGCCCGGTCATCCAACTAATGGCGTGAAAGGTGTAAACGACGACGAGCAGCTGTATGTAGTGAAGGGTGGTGTGCAACAGCCGTATCTTAAGCGCGTAAACAGTGCAAAAAACTTCACGGCTACCGTAACTGATACATATGGGCCTTATAGCCTGGTAGGTTTAAATCTTGTAGCAGGTGACGCAGTATGTACTTTTCATAGTATTGCTAATGGTCAGGGATGGGTAGACGTAAACGGAAATACTATAAACAACACAACGTATCCTCTTGGCGGCCAGGTTGACGGCGGGGTGCAGTGCAGCTTCATAGTTGACGAGCCGTATCTGCGTGCATATGGTGGTGACGTCATTGCCGGTGCCGGATTTGAAAATACTTGTACAGCTAGCCCGGTACCTGCGGGCATCAAAGCATTTGCACGCAAAATAACCACACCTTTTGCGGGATATGTTGGCGCAGGCTCACAACTGGCAGTGTTTGCGGATAGTACGATCGATCATTTTTCTAGTGCTACGATGTCTGACGCCTTAGGCGCCAGTGCACTTGCTAAAGCGCGTACATTTAGTAACAAGAATGGCGCCGATGAATATGGCAGTAGCTTTGCCAGCGGCTTTTGTGCCCCGAGTTACTGGGTTAATGACTTGCCAGCTAGCTCTGGTGGCGGAGCGGTAGATCTGAATAATGCAACCAACGGTACACCTACACAGTATTCAGCAGGGGTAACATTTAAAGGCAATAATATTGTTAAAAGAGTAGCCGCATATGTCGACGGAGATGCCACAATTAT
>JAYUBM010000095.1:0-1423 GCA_043740875.1 bacterium
GTTTGTAATTCAACAATCAACTGTGGGGAGCGCGTCTGACGCTGAGAATAGTTTAACAGTGTAATGTTTGCAGAGGCTTCGGAAATTGTGCCGCTATTGCGGTATGACAACCTAGTCATATTTTTGCCAAGCGTATCGCCGATTATTATATTTGCTTTGTCGGCAATTACTTGGGCGGCCGCGATAGTAGTAGCCTCGGGGTATTTAATAACCAAGCTCAACTCATTAGAATCTTTGGTACTGGGGAAAATATCGAATTTAAGTTTACTAAAGAATGGCAAGCTCGACGCTAACATAACTAGGCTTATAAGCAGGGCGCTTCCACCATATAAAAGGCGTCTGGCTCGTGATGACTTACCAGACCGAACCAGTGAAGCTAATTTGCTTGCCGTCCATTTTTCTAGATTTACTACAGGATTCCGACTTACCTTTTGGCCTGCAATGTTGACAAGTAAAAAATGTCCAAAAAAAGGTACCAAACTTAGTGAAACTAGCAGTGAAACACCGAGTGCAATTATGATACTTATAGGTAGAATTCGTATAAAACTGCCCAATATACCACTTATAAATAACATTGGCGCAAAGGCCAACATTGTAGTTATCGTGCCAGCAAAACTTGCCCTGGCAACACGTTTGATAGCACCGGCTACAATTGTTTTTTTATCACCGCCAGATCCATTAGCAGCAGCTATGGCTTCTACCATAATGGTCGTGTCGTCAACAATGAGGCCTAAGCTTAAAATTAACGCAAATAAAGTAATAGTATTTAGTGATGTTCCCGAAGCATAAAGTGCTGCAATTGTAATAAGTAGCACGGTAGCCATGCTAAGTGCGGTGGCAAGCCCAGCACGAAAAGAGATTAGTAAAAAGCTGACGAAAATAACTACCAATAGGCCTTCGAGTAAATTTGTTTGCAAGTTGCTAATTTGCGACCTGATACTTTCGGCAAAGTCAGCCGAAACTGTTATTTTAACATCCGAAAAAGCCTCACTTTGGTTTAATGTTTTTATTTTTTCTTGGACGGTATCATATAACTTCAGTGCATCTGTTGAGGGCTTGGCTTGTAAGCCGACTGTTACTGCATTCGTATAGACAATAGCACCGCTGCCTTCGTGCACGCCAAGCCGGTCAAAACTGCGCTGTTCTGTTTGCGACTGACCCGTCTGAAGGTTGATACCAGTCGCTATTTGTTTTAAAACTACCGCCTTTTTAACGCCTTCCGACGACTGCATTTCGATAGCGACTGCCGCCGCCCGTTGCTGCAGTTCACTAGGTGTATATTCTTGTTTGCTGCTAACACTAAGCAGTAAATCTGATTGTTCCGCAAAACGGCCGGCATCAATTGCTTTAAATTCAATTGTTGCAAGACTGGGTAAAATATTAGCATTTTGAAGGGCCTGCCGAACAACACTATTTCCTTCGG
>JAYUBM010000096.1:0-1397 GCA_043740875.1 bacterium
GCAAACAATGACGAACAAAGCATGTAAAAAGTGAGTACAAGTGTCGATAAAAGAAATAACAGCCACAGTGCTTGTTCGAAGCCGGTGACGGCTAATCCACCTTTATTAATGGTACTAAATACAAATCCGCCAATGTAGGCTGGAATAAGCTGCAGTGCCATAACCACAATGACCAACAAGAACGGAATTATGGCATACATGCCGCGGTAAAATGCCATGCGTGCCGACGTTTTATTGCCGGCTGCAGATTGCCGGAATATCCAAATCAGCGCCAAACTTATGACAACCAATAACACCGTCTGGTACACACCGGCTGATTCTGAGTTGGATGACCCGGTCGATGAGTTAACTAACTGGCTAAAGACTGCTGTTGTGCCCAGTAGTCCATTTGCCGAAGATCCGATACTTTGGCGCAGTGTGTCTTTTACTTGTGCAATATTAAGGGGGCTTGCAAAACTGCGTACCAATACAAAATTAAGAATGGCATACATAACAATGACAAATAATAACGGTTTGCGGTTTTGCCATAGTAACTGACGTGTTTTTTTAAATATAAAGCGCACACTAGGCAATGGCCCGGCGGGGTGTGGAATGCGCTTAGTAACCCGAAAAGACTTATATTTTGCTATTTTTCGCTGCCTTGGTGCCCCGGCTAATGGCTTGGGACTTGTGACGGCCGCTGTTACTGGGGCGACTTTTGGCAGCGGTGGCTTAGGCGCACGTATCGTTTTTTTAGGACTAACCGCCATATTTACTTAGCAATCATTCCGCGCAAGATAGCGATTCGCTCGTCGATAGGTGGATGCGTACTAAGCAAGTTTATGAATGATTTGCCCTTGATGGGATTTGCTATAAAAAAGTGTGAAGTACTGGTATTTTGACGCCGTAAAACTGACCCATTATCACGAATTTTCTCGAGTGCGCTTGCCAATGCTTCGGGGTAACGGGTAGTGAGTGCGCCCGTGGCATCGGCCAGATACTCGCGCCGGCGCGATATTGCTAGTTGCATAAGGGTTGCGACAATTGGCGCCAAAATAAGTGCCACAATAGATAATGCCATAAGCACTCCGTTAGAATTATTGTTATTATCATCGTCTTTACCGCCCCAAAAACTAATGCGCAAAAAAATGTCACAAATCAGGCTGACTACCCCCACAAAGGCAAAAGCCAGCATACTGACCCGAATATCGTAGTTTTTAACGTGGCCCAGTTCATGCGCCATTACTCCCTCTACTTCGCTGTCATCCAAAACCTGTAATAAGCCCGAGGTTATAGCCACGCAGGCATGTGCCGGGTCACGGCCTGTCGCAAAAGCGTTGAGGCCTACGTCGTCAATAATGTACACTTTTGGCATCGGCAAACCATCTGTTATGGACAAATTTTCGATGATACGCCAC
>JAYUBM010000097.1:0-4858 GCA_043740875.1 bacterium
TAAAACGGCGCAGTAAACTCTCTGACGATTCTTTTGGATCTTTCTTAGTAACTTGTATCATATCCGTCTATTCTAGCGTAACAGATACAATTAGGCAAGGCTATTCTAGGTTCGGCAAGGTAGCGCCGCGTATTCCCTTTGTGGGAATCAAAAAGCCACCGGTTCGGCCTTTCCTAATCATAAGTTGCCTTGGTATTACTCCTTCGCGTCGTGCGCCGACTGCACCGAAAACAAAAGTATCGGTTTTACCTATCGGCATGGTTATCTGCTGATTATTATAATACCATTCTAATCCGACGCCCAATCTCCACAAATGGGCGTCATAAAGAATGCTTGCAAAAACATCACTCGGTGCAACCATGCTTTTGATATAGGCTTCGTAATGATCATGTTTTGGGTCACTTTTGGCAATTTTTGCTACAAGCCCGTTTAGCCTTACTATATCTATCTGCTCGTCATTTAGTGCTCGTTCTATCTCTAAAAACAGTGGCTCGTCCTGAATAATGGGCAGACTATCTTGTAAATAAGTGGTTTCAACTGGACAAACATATCCCGTGAAGTCATTAGGACTATCCAATATCAAATAGCCAACCTTGTTGCTAGTCACAATGCCATCATAATCAAAGTCTATATCAACAGTTTGAGATAAAAAGCCGCCAAACCGCCCGCTTACCGCCTCCTGTGGTTCACATCTTACTGCGGGCAAATCAGCCTCACTTTGTTCAAGGTCAACATAATAAGCATAAGAAGGACGGCACATGACCGGACTAAAGTCGGGCAACACAAGACTGGCCAAGCCGTCAAGCAGTTGCCAGTCCGGCAAACGGCGTTCACCATTGGCAGTCATCTGCTCTTCGAGCGCCATGCAGCGTAATGTTTCTAAGTCAACGGCACTTGCCATAATTAAGTATCTAACAGTAAAAACCAACTAATGTAAAATTTAAAGCCTAAAAACAGTATCATTCTATTTCAGAAATGTCTTTTCGGCTTGTGGCTTAGCTGCAAACGAAAAGTTCCACTGTGGGATAAGAGCAGTCCGGGCCTTTTGCTTATAGCAAAAGGCCGGCACGATGAGATAAGGAGTCACTTTCTCTCATTATTAGCTAAAGTTGGTTGCGTTTTTGGGTAGCACGCTGTGATTTAAGGACGATACTTTGAAGTTCTTTAAAAATAAGAAAATGCTTGTTGGTTTGGTATACCTTGGTATTGCCTTGCTTTTCGGCGATCAAAAAGCCGACTTTTTCGAGGCGCTTGAGTTCACGCTGAATGTTCCCTGCATCTTCTTTGATAAGTTTAGCAAGTCCCCGTACGTGAGTTTTAAAATCGGGATACTTCGCATAGATTACAACAATCTTGCGGCGAACCCTGGATGTGATAAATACGTCTAACATAAGCTTTTCATTGTTAATCTAACAACTATGAGTATAGCGAGCATAAATGAAACATGCAACAATATTTATTACAAACAGTGGTCTGCAGGCATATAATAGTTAGTAAGATGAACTACTACGAGGTTTTGGTAACGCAGGAATACATTGCCCGCGATAGTGTTTTTACTTATGCCAGCCCTTTATTCTTGAAAAAATTCCAATTTGTTTTGGTGCCGATGCAAAAAACAACTGTCGCCGGCATCATTGTTAAAAATACTAGCAAACCGGCATTTGCAACCAAAGAAATCACCCAATCATTTGGTATAACCCTGCGCGAACCACAGCGCCAATTAGTCCGCTTTATAAAACAATACTATGCTGCTACCGAAGCTCAGGCTTTGCAATTATTCATTCCGTCATTTTTAAAAAAGATCGACAAAATTGTGCCGAGCGTCGCTGCCAGTGCTTTTCCCGTCCCTTCGGGGTTACCACCGTTAACCGAAAACCAACATCAGGCTCTAGGCGTACTGCGGTCATACAAAATAGGTACAAGCATATTGCACGGCGATACCGGCAGTGGAAAAACCCGAATTTATATCGAGCGTATCCGTGACACCGTTTCGGCCGGTAAATCGGTTCTGCTATTAACCCCAGAAATTGCTTTGGTGCCACAGCTAATGAAACAACTAAAAAAATTATTTGGCGACCATGTTGTCAGCTACCATTCGCAGGCGACACTCACCAAACGGGCGGCAGTATGGGCCCGTGTTGCCTCTAGCGAACAGCTTATTGTTGTTGGTACGCGCTCGGCATTGTTCTTGCCGCTGCAAAACATAGGCCTCATTGTTATCGACGAAGCCCATGAGCCTGCCTACAAACAAGAAGAGGGCGTGCGTTATCACGCCAGCCGAATCGCCAGTGTGCTTGCGGCAAGCATGCATGCCCAGCTTATTTTGGGGAGCGCAACACCTTTAGTGTCAGATATGTACTTGGCGCACGAGCGCGGCCGGCCGATTGTCCGCATGCAAGGCAGCGCCGTCGCTTCAGATAAGCTATCCCACACTGTGGTGATCGACATGAAAAACCGCCCCGAATTTACGACACACCCCATGCTGGGCAACAGCCTGCTGGCAGCCATTCAAAAAGCATTGGCCCAAGGCGAGCAGTCACTTGTATACCTCAACCGGCGTGGGACGGCCAAAATTATTTTGTGTCAAAGCTGTGGCTGGCAAGCTATGTGCCCGGTGTGCGACATTGCCCTTACTTATCATCACGACACCCATAGCCTGCGCTGCCACACTTGTGGCTACAACGGTATAGTCCCGCACGCCTGCCCCGTGTGCAAATCAGCCGATATTATCTTTAAAAGCGCTGGCACCAAAGCACTGGCAGATTGGCTGCAAAAAAGGTTCCCGGCCGCCCAGGTTGGACGTTTTGATACCGATAATTCCCTGGCCGAATCGCTGCATATGCGCCATGCCGAAGTTGCCAGTGGGCACATAGATATCTTGGTGGGCACGCAAATGTTAGTAAAGGGGCTCGACCTGAAGCATTTATCGGTGGTAGGCATAGTGGCTGCCGACCTCAGTTTGCAAATCCCCGACTTTAGCGCCGAAGAACGCACCTTTCAGCTGCTGCAGCAAGCCATTGGCCGGGTAGGACGTGGCCATACCAACGGGACAACCATAATCCAGACCTTTAATCCCGATAATAAAGTTATTCAGCAAGCAATTGCCAAAAATTATGATGATTTTTATACAACACAGATTCAGCAAAGACAAACATATTCATTTAGCCCGATAACTTTTTTGGCTGTGTTTTGGTGTTCACGCGTAACAGCCGCATCGGCCATTACTGCGGCCGAAGCAGTCATAAAACAACTCCGTAAAACTGCCCCAGAATGTACTTTTTTAGGGCCTGTCACCGCCTTTCATCCAAAGCGCCGCGGCATGTCGACTGCCCAAATAGTTGTAAAGAGTGCATCGAGACAAATGCTCGTTAAGCTTGCAAATAGCCTTCCAAGCGGCTGGCAATACGATTTAGAACCGATCAATTTAATATAGCATCGATTAGCCGGGGTCCTGTCTAGCCGGGTCTGCCCCCTGTTGTTATTTTCGGATTACTAGTTATAAAACCTGGGGCTGCCCCGCCTACTGCCACCCCATTAAATTATTAGCTACCTATAAATCTATATTATTAATGCGTAAATTGATAAATTTTTTGTAAACTAGTAACAGATTGAGTTACACTGTTATGAATGAATAAAGATAATATCATATCGCTACCCAACGCCCAGCTTCGGCAACGCTCACAGAAGGTTGGCCTCATTACTCCCGAAATACGGCAGCTTATTGCTGATATGAAGATAGCCACCCTTGATTGGGAAGATAGCCGGCAGCACGAAGTTGGAGTTGCACTGGCTGCCATTCAGGTTGATGCATTGCTCCGGGTAATTGTAATTCGCAACGATTTTGACGATAAAAATAACCGTGAATTTACGGTATTTATCAATCCAGTTATTGCTAAGTATTTTGGTAAAGTTGAGGATGACTTTGAAGGCTGCTTAAGCGTACGGGACATTTATGGTAAAATCCCTCGTTATACTAAAATTAAAGTTGACGCTATGGATGAAAACGGCCAACCGTTCCGCGTAGTAGCCGAAGGTTTCTTGGCTCGCACCTTCCAGCACGAAATCGACCATACTAACGGAATTCTTATTATTGACCACATCAAAGATAAGCCGAATGCCTTTTATAAACTCAATGATAATGGAAAGTTGGAGCCACTCGATTATGAAAAAAATGTCCGAGACAATCCTGTTCTTTGGTAGTGGGCCAGTGGCTGCATTGTCACTGCAATTACTCGCCGAAAATTTTACCATTGAAGCTGTAGTTACAAAGCCAAAACTAGCCCATCACCACGGCGATGTTCCTGTACTTACAAAAGCCCACGATCTTGGCATAAAGGTTTTTACGCCCGTGAGTAAAAAAGAACTATCCAAGCTGTTTGCCACAAACCCTGTGCAAAGCAAACTTGGCGTAGTGATTGATTACGGCATTATTATTACCCAAGACGTGATCGATTATTTTGAAAAAGGTATCATAAACAGTCACTTTAGCTTATTGCCGCAGTGGCGCGGTGCTGACCCACTAACTTTTAGCATATTAAGCGGTCAGGCTAAAACTGGCGTCAGTACTATGCTTATTACAGCCGGGCTAGATGAAGGGCCGCTGCTTGGTCAAACTTCGTATGATATACGGCCCGATGAAACAACCGAATCTTTGACCCGTGAGCTTATATATCAAAGTGATGGAGCACTCGAAGTTTTATTACCTTTATGGATGCATAACAAAACTGTCGCCGCCCCGCAGGAAAGTGTGACACTGGCCGAAAGCCATGAACCAAGCTATTCACGCAAACTAACTAAGCAGGATGGGCTAATTGACTGGACCAAACCCGCCCAGCAAATTGAGCGCGAGATTCGTGCC
>JAYUBM010000098.1:0-1395 GCA_043740875.1 bacterium
GCAAAAATCCCAAAGAGATACATTTAAAACTATTTTTGAAGAAAAAACTGCACCCCAAGGTGCCGATAAAATTGGTGCGATCGTTATTTTATGCGTGACTGGGCAGCGCATGAAAGATGGTTCCGTTTTGCGACCTGATGGAAAATTAGACTACTTGCATGGACGTGATGTGTGGAATGTTGGGGTCGACGATCAATTGCTTGGCCCTGAAATTATTAGTCCGGTGTGGATGCAGATTGACCCTGTACCAATCCACATCAATAAAGACGCTGACGTCCATCTTTCAAACAAACGCACCTGCGTACTCGCAAGCCATAATGGCATTACTTATCCGTATGAAAGCCGCTTTGACCAAACAAGGCGCTGGACAACAAGAAACCGGGGTAAAGCTTTGGCCACCGTGCTACATCTCGGTTAAAATTATAAGCCAGGGGCAGCAGGTGATACGTATATAGCTATGCCGATTGTATCGGCCGGTTTTTCTTGGCCCTCGGGTACGTTGCCTACTTTCCCTTTCAGCTCACCAGCGATTTTAGCAGCCAGTTCGGTGTTTTTGCCCGTCACATCAACCACGGTGGTGCCTTCCTTCGCTGTAATGGGTGACTTGGCTTCAACTTCGCTACTAACGCTCACCGTGGTCGCAAAGGCTTGTTTCAGGACAGTATTCACGGCTAAGCGGTCTGCTTTGCTGCCGACTAATGTCACCGACACTTTATTGGTAAATTCTAATGGTCCCGAATTAATGATCTTTTTGGTACTGGGGCGATAAATTATGACAAGTGGTGCATCTTTATAAATTAACAGTACATCATCGATAGATGAATCTTTAAAAAATGTTGGGTTAGATTTTTTTACTGTCTCTGAATCTTTAGCTTTTATCGTGTATAGTATGCCTTTGTTATCTTTTGGCAAAGTAAAGTTTTTACTGATTTCTTTTTCGTATTTTGCAATTTTTTGATCGTCAGTTAAGTTCAATGTCTGAAGGTTTCGGTACTTAATAAAATAATAACCACTCGTAAGCCCCAGGCTAAGTATCAGTAGTATGTTGAAAGTAACTAGTATAATTTTTGTGGCGGTGCGTTTTTTAGACATATATAACTCCCTTTAGCGTAATTCGTATTCAATTTTAACGGTACTGGTAAAATCATTTTGGCCAACTTGCACCGGCACACTGCTAATGCTGTCTTTCACTGACATAGCACCAGAACATAGTCCTCTGGGACCACACGGTGAAATGCCTGCTTCGTTATCGTCGCTTATTGTCACAACCCGGCCTACCTTGCTACCAATTTCACTGGCCGTTTTTTGGGCCTTTTTCTTTGCATCATCTATTGCCTGAGAATGAGCCTGTGCCTGCAATTCTTTACTTTTTGCTTCGCTAAAAGTTGCCTGCGG
>JAYUBM010000099.1:0-4848 GCA_043740875.1 bacterium
ACCCGAAGAAGCAGTTCAAGAAATTGTAGAACAGGCTTTGGCTGCTGCATACCGCCGTGATTATGGCGACCGTGAACAAGAGGTTCGCGTTAATATTAATATGAATACCGGCGCTATAGACGCCTATATAAGTAAAGAAGTCGTAGTAAGTACTGGTGATGACCGCTTTGAAATAACTGTCGAAGACGCCCAGAAGATTAAAAAAGATGCTGCCGTTGGCGATATGGTAGAACTGTACCAATCTGTCGAAAGCTTCGGACGTGTTGCTGCCCAAACTGCTAAGCAAGTTGTATTACAGCGTCTGCGTGAAGCCGAGCGCGAGATTATGTTGGCTGAGTATGAAGGCAAAATTGGCAGTGTCATTAATGGTATTGTCGCCCGCGTAGAAGCCCGTTTGGTACGTATTGACCTTGGCAAGGCCCAAGCAATTATGCCAATGAGCGAACAAATCCAGGGCGAACGATATTACCCCGGACAACGACTAAAAGTGTACCTTAAAGATATCGAAAAAGGTTTTCGTGGCCCGCAGATGATTGTGAGCCGTGGCGCTAGTGCGTTTGTAGAGTGGTTGTTTCGGGCAGAAGTACCCGAAATGGAAACCGGTGCGGTAGTTATAAAAAACCTTGCACGTGAAGCTGGTGTGCGCAGTAAAATAGCCGTTGCAAGCACCGTACAAGGAGTAGACCCGGTTGGCACGTTCGTGGGTGGCCACGGTACACGCGTAAATGCCGTTATGGGTGAAATTGGTGAACAAGAAAAAATTGATATTATTGTGTGGAATGAAAAGCCAGAGACTTATATAGCCAACGCCCTTAGCCCGACAAAAGTTTCCAATGTGATTATTAACAACGGCAAAGCATCAGTCTATGTACCTGAAGATCAGTTAAGTATTGCTATCGGTAAAAGTGGCCAAAATGTTCGTTTGGCAAGCAAATTAACTGGTTTTGAAATTGATATCGAACCAGACAAAGGTACACAAGTTGACATACACGCCGAAGAAAAGGTCGTCGAACTATCGGCAAAACCAAAATTAAAACGTAAAAGTGACCTAGAAAATTCCTTATTGAGCGCCATCGAAGAACACGGCGAGTAACAAAATCACAATTAGCACTCTTGACACGTGAGTGCCAAATTATGTATTCTGTATGGAGTGGCTAAAACAAAAAGCCGCAGGAGAAATAAGAATTACATATGAACAATGACGCACAAGATTTTCAAGAGTTTTTAAACCATCTTACTGATAATGCTTTAGCGAGTTTGAAGCAAGCCGATGGTATTGCCCGCGCAGCCGGCAGTGCCTATGTAGGTACCGAACACTTGCTTATGGGCGTTTTAGCCCAAGATACATCACTTGGCGCTAAAATGCTTAAAACGGCCGGCGTGACTATAGACAAGGCGCGCTTGGCGATGAACCTGACGCCCAAAACTATTACTCTTAATATGGGTGCAAAAGGGTTGAGTGAAGCGGCAAAACTAACCTTAAAAATGAGCTGGGAAATTGCCCAAGAATATTCACAGGAATATTGTGGTACAGAACATATCTTGTACAGTATTTTGAGCCAAAAAAATGCCAGTGCAACAGTACTTCTGCGCAGTATGAATGTGAATGTTGATAGTTTAACTGCCGAACTCGAACAACTGCTTAACCGACAGAGCTATGAAGATCACGAAACGGGTACGGCAGGCACAAAACCACGGCGTAAAGCTAAAAAAAGTATTGTTGACCAGTATGGCATCGACCTTACGGCGCAAGCTCGTGCCGGCAAGCTTGACCCGGTAGTAGGACGTGAAGCCCAAATACGACGTACCATCACCATATTAAACCGCCGTACCAAAAACAACCCAGTCCTTATTGGCGAACCGGGTGTTGGTAAAACAGCAATTGTAGAAGGCTTAGCTCAGCGCATAGCGAGCGAAGATGTGCCAGATACGATGTTAGATAAACGTATAGTTATGCTTGATTTAGCCGGAATGATCGCTGGAACCAAATATCGTGGTGAATTTGAAGAACGGCTTAAAAAAGTGATGACCGAACTTGAAAATGACAATAAAACAATTATATTTATAGATGAGATTCACTTACTGGTTGGTGCTGGTGCTGCCGAAGGAGCAATGGACGCCGGTAATATTTTGAAACCGGCTCTAGCCCGCGGTAAAATACAGGTAATAGGCGCCACAACAACCAACGAATACACCAAACACATCGAAAAAGATGCAGCTCTTGAACGCCGCTTTCAGCCTATTCAGGTCCCCGAAACAAACCCGGCAGAAACGCTTGCTATACTTCGCGGCCTCAAAAAGCATTATGAGGATTTTCATGCAGTCATAATAAGCGACGAAGTACTGCAAGATACAGTAACTTTAGCCGGCCGGTATATCCAGGACCGTTATATGCCAGATAAAGCGATTGATTTACTCGATGAAACTGCTGCACATTTGCGTGTTGATAAAGGTAAAACGCCGCCAGCGCAACGTAATTTATTGAAAGAACTAAAACTTATTAACTTGCGTATAGATGAAGCAGTCGATGCTGAAGATTACGAACTAGCAGCCCGCGAAAAGCAAAAAGCTAGCGTGTTGCAAGCAGACCTAGATGCTCTTGCCCTGACCACAAAGGCTGCAAAACGCATAGAAGTAACCAGCGATGATCTTTCAGCAGTTATTTCACGCATAACCGGTGTTCCTGTACAAAAAGTAATTAATAGTGAGGCTAAATATCTATTAAATCTTGAGAAAAATATAGCAAAGCACGTTATTGGCCAAAACGAAGCTGTAGAAGCAGTATCGCGCGCTGTCCGTCGCAGCCGAAGTGGCATATCGAGCAGTAAAAGGCCGATTGGATCTTTTGTTTTTATGGGACCAACAGGCGTAGGCAAAACAGAGTTAGCGCGGGTGCTTGCCCGAGAATTTTTTGGAAGCTCTAATAATCTTGTCAAAATAGACATGAGTGAATTTGGTGAAAAGCACACCGCCAGCCGTTTAGTTGGTGCTCCGGCAGGTTACGTTGGCTATGATGAGGGCGGTCAGTTAACTGATAAAATACGCCGTCAGCCTTATAGCGTCGTTTTATTTGACGAAATCGAAAAAGCACATCCGGACGTGTTCAATATGCTTTTGCAAGTACTAGATGACGGCACTTTAACAGACGCAAAGGGCAGGGCAATAAATTTTAGTAACACCATTATTATCATGACTAGTAACGTTGGTGCTGAAAAGCTGCAAAAAGAAGCTAAATTAGGCTTTGGGGCAGAAAGTAAATTAGATTTAATTAATCTGGATAGTCTACACGAAGCAAACAAGACTAAAGTGCACGATGAATTAAAAAAGATAATGCGCCCTGAACTTATTAACCGTATTGATAAAATCGTTGTTTTCCGGGCCTTAACTAAAAAAGATGCTACAAAAATTATCGAACTACAGCTCGACGAACTGCGTAGCCGTTTGGTAAAACATGGCTTGGCTCTAGAGGTGAATACCAAAGCTAAAGAAATGCTGATAGAAAAAGGCTATGATGCTCATTATGGGGTACGCCCCATGCGTCGGCTGCTTCAAGATGAGATTGAAGACGTTATTGCCAGCGGTTTACTCGATTCAGCTTATAATAAAGGTGACGTTATTCGAATCACTGCAAAAGCCGGTAAACTTGATTTTGCAGCAATGCATGAACAAAATGCCTAATATATACGTATACTAAAAGCTATGTCAGTTATTAAAAAGAGTCTTTCATATTCCGTTACTGTCGTTTTGTTGTCGACTCCGGTTTTAGTATTATGGCGCCATCAAAATATCTATGACTGGTGGCGCTTACGCTCATATATAGCTCCTTCAGCAGTAGCCGCATTAGCCGACCAAACAACCATGAATGATAAAGCCCGTAAAATATTTTACGTTACGCGTCCTGAATTACAGGCAAAATCAGAATTTCAAAAAAGCTGTACTATCCGAGAGCAAACTATCGTACTGGGTTGTTATCAAGCTGGCCGCGGAATCTTTGTTTATAATGTTTCCGACGACCGCCTAAGCGGTGTCCAGCAAGTTACGGCAGCCCACGAGATGCTTCACGCAGCCTATGAACGGCTCAGTAGCAAAGAAAAAGCCCATGTAGACTCGATGACAAAAAGTGCATACGATAACTTGCATGACGACCGGCTGAACAAGACGGTTGAAGCTTATCGGACACGCGACGCTAGTGTGGTTCCAAATGAATTACATTCAATTTTAGCTACTGAAGTAAGGATTTTAAACCCAGAACTCGAACAATATTACAAAAGATATTTTAATAACAGAAAAGCTATTGTTGATTTATCTGAACGTTTTGAATCTGAATTTACAAAGCGTGATGCCCAGATTGCAGATTATGAGGAGCAGTTAAAGAATATGAAATTGACCATTAACGAGCTTAAAAGTTCTTTAGAATCCCAAAACAGCGCACTTGACCGTATAACAGCAGAATTAGAACGCTTATCGGCTGAAAATAATGTAAAAGACTACAACGCCAATATACCGTTGTACCAGGGAATGATAAAAAAATATAACAATGATGTGGCTGTTCTTAAAAAAACCATAGCGATGTATAATAGCGTTTTTGATAAACTGAATGCAATAATAGGTGAAGAACAAACTTTATTCAACGCAATCGACACAAGAATACCAGCAACTCGCTAAACACTTCGGTGCAGGGTATACTTTAAGGTAAGAGGACTAAGTAAGTGGCAAAGAAACAATCAACACGATACGCGTGCAGTAACTGTGGTGCAGTGTTTACATCCTGGAGTGGACGATGTTCGGCATGTGAACAGTGGAATACCCTGCAAGAACAAATTGACCCTGTTGCTAGTCTTAATTCAC
>JAYUBM010000100.1:0-1389 GCA_043740875.1 bacterium
GCAAAAATCCCAAAGAGATACATTTAAAACTATTTTTGAAGAAAAAACTGCACCCCAAGGTGCCGATAAAATTGGTGCGATCGTTATTTTATGCGTGACCGGTCAGCGCATAAAAGACGGCTCAGTTTTACGGCCAGATGGAAAGTTAGACTATTTACATGGACGCGATGTGTGGAATGTTGGGGTCGACGATCAATTGCTTGGCCCTGAAATTATTAGTCCGGTGTGGATGCAGATTGACCCTGTACCAATCCACATCAATGAAGACGCTGACGTCCATCTTTCAAACAAACGCACCTGCGTACTCGCAAGCCATAATGGCATCACTTATCCATATGAAAGCCGCTTTGACCAAACAAGGCGCTGGACAACAAGAAACCGGGGTAAAGCTTTGGCCACCGTGCTCCATCTCGGTTAAAATTATAAACCAGGGGCAGCAGGTGATACGTATATAGCTATGCCGATTGTATCGGCCGGTTTTTCTTGGCCCTCGGGTACGTTGCCTACTTTGCCTTTCAGTTCACCAGCTATTTTAGCGGCTAGTTCAGCATTTTTGCCCGTTACGTCAACCACAGTGGTGCCTTCTTTCACCGTAATGGGTGATTTTGCTTCAACTTCGTTACTAACGCTCACCGTGGTCGCAAAGGCCGCTTTAAGGACAGTATTCACGGCTAAGCGGTCTGCTTTGCTGCCGACTAATGTCACCGAAACTTTATTGGTAAATTCTAATGGTCCCGAATTAATGATCTTTTTGGTACTGGGGCGATAAATTATGACAAGTGGTGCATCTTTATATATAAGTAATACGTCATCGTTTGCCAGATCTTTAAAGAATGTCGGGTTAGCCTTTTTTATAGCGCTTGAATCTTTTACAGTCCCTAGTGTTCCCTTTGCATCTTTTGGCAGTGTAAAGTTTTTACTGATTTCTTTTTCGTATTTTGCAATTTTTTGATCATCCGTTAAACTTGCGCTTTGCAGATTTCGGTACTTAATAAAATAATAACCACTCGTAAGCCCCAGGCTAAGTATCAGTAGTATGTTGAAAGTAACTAGTATAATTTTTGTGGCTGTGCGTTTTTTAGACATCTATAACTCCCTTTAGCGTAATTCGTATTCAATTTTAACGGTACTGGTAAAATCATTTTGGCCAACTTGCACCGGTACACTGCTAGTACTGTCATTCACTGACATAGCACCAGAACATAGTCCTCTGGGACCACACGGTGAAATGCCTGCTTCGTTATCGTCACTTATTGTCACAACCCGGCCTACCTTGCTACCAATTTCACTAGCCGTTTTTTGGGCCTTTTTCTTTGCATCATCTATTGCCTGAGAATGAGCCTGTGCCTGCAATTCTTTACTTTTTGCTTCGCTAAAAGTTGCCTGCGG
>JAYUBM010000101.1:0-14954 GCA_043740875.1 bacterium
TACCCCTAGAAGGCTTTGTAATGGCAACTGGCGAAGCATTAGGCCAAGCGGCAAGTGTCGCTGAAGTGATGGGAATACCACTGCAAATAGTTAACCGGCAAATTGATACGCAGTTATTAACTTTGCAACAACAGCGCGGTAGCTACAAAGGCCACATTCCGATTTCTCTTATTTTTGCACTTGTCGGCACGCTTTTGGCTGTTACTTCGCGCGCTTCGATGGTGGTGGTCGCAAATGAGTCTAGTGCCAGTATACCTAGTGCAACCTGGGCCGGCGAGCCGGTAAATCATCAATGGAGCAAGTCTTTTGCTTTCGAAAGCTCGCTTCAGAATTATTTGCGCCAACACGTGTCCGAACACCTCACATATTTTAGCGCCATACGGCCGCTTGGCTCGGTAGCTGTTGCAAAAAGTTTTGCAAAATTCCCACAATATTTCGAAGTTTTCACCAGTGATAACTTTGTTTTTCGGGTCGACCCTGCAAAGCGGCCAAACGCCCGCTGGAGCCTGGAGAGCCCTAAATCCTTGAGTAGTTTCATACTGTTATCGCCGTGGATTAGTGAGCCCGATATGATTCGCATATTTGGCCGTAATTTTTTTGATGAACATAGTTTAAAAGATTTATTTTTAGAACTTATCGGATTACAAGGAAACCCACCCCTAGACTGCGTAGGCACGCCGCCCGAACTGGCTGCCAGCTTGCATGAAACAGTTATTCAGGGACGTAGGGCCAACAGCAAGCTATTGGCCCTGCCCGAACTAGCCGGACTGGTTGCACGACCGCTCGAAAGTTTTGTTTCGGTTGGCAACAGCCAGCGCTTCCCCGCTGCAATGGAACAAAAATTGCTTAGTGTCTTGGCAGAATTTATTTCATGAACTTCGACTTACCCGAATTTAATGGCAAGGCTATAATTTTTATTGGGCGCGGCCGGGAAGGTATAAGTTTTGAAGCTTTTATTAAAGCCCACGCCGCAATTTCGTCATTTTTGTTTATCGATCAGCAGGATGATCCGGCTTACCTCGAAAGCCTTCGAAACATAGATTTTACCAAGACGGTGATCGTAAAAACAGCTGGCTGCCCGGGACGCCTGGTGCCTGCACCTTATACCACGCCTACAAAAGTGTTTTTTGATTGTGTGCGCCAGTTGGCCGCCAAAGTTATTGGTGTAACCGGAACCAAGGGCAAAACAACTACCACTTCACTTATAGGCGCTATGCTTTTGGCTGGCAACAAACCAGTACGGGTATGCGGTAATATAGGTATTCCTATGTTAGATGCCCTTGAAGGCGCCAGTGCAGATACAATTTTTGTCGTTGAATTATCCAGTTATCAGCTGGCCGAGCTAGAGGTGAGCCCAAATATTGCGGTTATTACCAATTTGTATAATGATCACACCGACTACCACGGCAGCCTATCGGCTTACTGGGAAGCAAAACGTAACATCATGCGGTTTATGGAAACTTCTGACACGCTTATTTACAACCCGCAGTTTGCCCTTATCAAAACGTGGTTAAGTGAATCAGCTTGCCAATCTATAGCCATACGATTAAATGACAATATTGATATGAGTAAAACCGGACTTATCGGTGAACATAACGCGGTAAATGCCCTTATGGCGCGGGCAACGGCAAAGCTGTGCGGCGTATCGGATAGCATCTGCCAGAAGGCGCTAGATAACTTTAAGCCCGTAAGGCACAGGCTGCAAAAAGTAGCTGTCAAAGATAACATTACATATATCGACGACGCGATTGGCAGTAACCCCGAAGCCACAATTGCCGGTATTACCACCCTTATAAAAGAAGTAGGGCCAATTGGCTGCCTGATGTTAGGCGGACAAGACCGCAATTATGAATATTGGCCACTAATGCAACTAGTTTCAAGGCTAGCTATACCGTTCGTTGTTTTGTTCCCAGATTCTGGCAAAAAAATTAAACTATTACGGCCGGCCAGCTATAAAGTCACATTTTTTGAAACAGATAACATGCAGGCTGCCGTACTATGGGCATCAGTAAAATGCCCAAAGGACAGTATTTGCCTGCTTTCGACAGCGGCCCCCAGTTATAGCGTTTGGAAAGATTTTGAAGAAAAGGGTGACTTGTTTCAAAAGGCAGTTGCAGCACTACCTAGTTAATAATTAATGTCCACTACCCATGAGTGGGGCCAAAATAAAATACAACTAATTAAGCCAAAAGCTATTTCGAAGCTGAATTACGTGCCGCGGTAATAACATTTTCAAATAAAGCACAGACGGTCAATGGTCCAACGCCGCCTTTTTGAGGTGTAATAATGATATCTGGTAACTGTCGTACATCAGGCGATACATCGCCAACTAAGCCGTTGCTGTCGGTAGCTACACCGGCATCGACGATCACAACGCCGTACTTAATCATATCGGGTGTTATTAGCGACGGCACACCGGTTGCAGAAACCAATATATCGGCCAGTTTTGTTGTTTCAGGTAAATCTTGGGTTTGTTTATCTACAACAGTTACGTCATAGCCCGACATCTTCCAGTAATTTGCCAATGGCTTGCCAACCAAGCGGCCGTTACCAACAATAACAATATGTTTACCAGGCAGGTCTATGCCATATCCAACCAAAAGCCAGTTTATGGCTAGTGGCGTAGCCGGGTCAAAATCACTGTCCTGAGCCAGTCCATCAACATCTTTTTTACTAGAAACAGCGTTCAGTATTTCAGATGTCTGTGAAACATCAGGTAAAGGTATTTGTACGATAATCCCATGCACTGTATCGTCTGTATTAAGTTTTTCGAGCAGTTTTAGCACGTATTTTTGATTAACAGTATGCACGTCAACTTCTACCAAAATATCTTCACCGTAAGACTGCTTAATACGCATATAAGTATCTACCACCGGGTCAGGATTGGTGCGTATTATTGCTAATTTTGGAATAATCTTAAGCGATTGGCGCAGGTTACGCACTGCTTTTGCCTGGCGTTCTTTGATATAGCCCGCTAATTCTGCACCATTCAGTTCTTTCATGAGTAGCATCATTATAGCTGTAAAATACGTTTTCTGACTAATTCACACACTATGAACAAAACAAAATTAGCTTGTAAATTATAAGGTTAAAAGCCAATAGTAAGTAATATTACTTACGGCAACGGCTATTTTAGGTACAATAATCAGTTAGAGTTAAGAATTATTACAAGTAATGAGGGCTGTTCGATTATGCTCACAATCAAGTCTTCAAAAGAAATAAAAAATACCTTCTACAGCCAAGAACTTATTGACACTGCGGTACGGGTGTCGGAACTTGGCGTATGGGAATGGGAAGTCGATGAAGACACATTGTTTTGGTCCGATGAACTGCGCGAAATTTATGGCGTAAAACCTTCTGAAAAAATTACTTACGAAAAATACCAATCATTTTTGCATCCTGACGACCGTAAAAGCATGCGTAAAACAATCAATGATGCTATGAAGTCTGGCGTTGAATATACAGTCGAACACCGTATTGTGTGGCCTGATTCATCAATACATTGGGTTATGGCCCACGGCAAAGCATTCACCAAAAATAGCAAAGTATACCGTATGCTTGGCACGGTACGCAATATAGACCGGCGCAAAATAGCCGAACAAAAGCTGCTAGAAAGCGAAGAGCGGTTCCGTACTATGGCCGACACCGCACCTGTACTCATATGGGTATCCAACGTACAAAAACAGTTCACCTATTTCAACAAGGTGTGGCTTGATTTCACCGGCAGGCCGGTCCGCGAAGAACAAGGTGAGGGTTGGAGGGCTGGCATACACCCTGATGATAACGAACATTGCCTTGAGACATTCAATGATTCGTTTGATGCTCATAGAGACTTTAGTATAGAATGCCGCCTGCTGCGCTTTGACAATGAATATCGCTGGGTACTTTGTAACGGCAGCCCACAGTTTTCGAGCAATAAAGAATTTTTAGGCTATATAGGTTCTTGCACTGATATCGAAAATATAAAACGCATATCAAAACGTAAAGTCGAGCTCGAAAACATGAACGATTTACTTGAGTCAGAACACGACGAGCTCGTCGCGCTAAACCAAGCAAAAGACGAGTTTATTTCACTAGCATCACACCAATTACGTACACCCGCAACTGGTGTCAAACAATACCTTGGCATGCTTATCGAAGGCTACGCCGGCAAACTGTCGAAAGAACAACAGGATATGCTTGACATTGCCTATGCAAGTAATGAGCGCCAACTAAGCATTATTGACGATTTGTTGCGGGTGGCGCATGTTGACTCAGGAAAAGTCATTCTTAAAAAAGAAGCAACCGATTTAGTAGATCTTATAAAAGATATTATTAGCGAGCAAATATCGAAGTTTAAAAAGAGAAACCAGAAAGTCACTTTTAACCACTCTGCCAAAAAAGTGTTTGCCGTCGTTGATAAAGTCCGGTTGCGCATGGCTATCGAAAATATCGTCGATAACGCCAGTAAATACACGCTCGAAGGAAACCCCGTTATTATTACGGTGCGCGAAACGGCAGAGAACATTGTTATCGTTATAAAAGATAGCGGGGTCGGGATAGCAGACACGGACCAAAGTAAGTTATTTCAGAAATTTTCGCGCATCACAAACCCTCTATCCGTACAGGTCAGCGGTACGGGTATGGGGTTGTACTGGGCGCAAAAAATTGTAGCCCTGCACAATGGTGTTATTAGTGTCGGGTCACGGCTCGGTTCGGGATCAACTTTTACCATCACCGTACCTAAAAAATAAATCTAAAATGCTGCTTGCGTAAAAATCATATTCACGCGACTATTATTATATATGAGTGAACCTAGGAAGCGACCTACAGGTACGCGTCGATACGTACCACGAGCTTCAGGGCATCTTAGAACAACAAGCCCTCGAACCAATACATAATGATCCGGTTATTGCGGCTTGTTCGCGGGCGCTGCTAGACCTTACTCAAGAACCCGATCTAAAAGACTTATTTATTGACCAGATATTTAAGCATATGCAGGGCAAAAGTAAATTAGAGGCCTTGAATGTAAATAATTTGGCGATCCGCAGTATTAACCACTGTCTTATGCATCCCGAGCCTGACCTTACCATTGATTATCCAGATGCAAGTTTCGATAAGCCAGATACTTTCCGCTGGTTGCTACCAGACATACTCGGAATACTCCCGCCTTATTCGCCCCGCAAGGGTGATCGGTTTTATAACGACATGTTATGGCGGGAAGTCCAAAGTAATAAGGCAAAGCGATATGAGACTATTCCATTACTCGGCGTCATGTACCCGGAAGAATTCGCCGAAGCTTCAATACTCGATGTCGGTTGTAGCCAAAACCAAGGCCTAAAACAACTAGCACTGCAGATTCCTTTTGGCCAAGTAGGCGTTACAGACGGTACTGGTCAATTACCACGCGACGCTATTCACCACGGTCCGAACTGCTTTCAATAAACAGTTACAGCAGCCCGAGTTTGTCCTAAAAGAATCGTGGGGAACTGACTTCTTTGACTTAAGCGATGTTGAGGGCCGCGAATGGGTCGAAGCATGTTCGCTGATACCAAGCGAACTGCGTCAGCCAGATCTGGTCAGGCAATACCACTACTTGCAGAGTGCGAATCCATCAAATGTTCATTTTATGCGGTCGGATTTTGCCGCTACAACCAAACCAGCCAAAAGTCCCAGCGAGGCTAGATACACGTTTGATGTGCCGGATAAAACATTCGATATCGTGTCGTTCATGACGATGTTGTATCAAGTGCCTGCACATGAGCGGGGTGTCATGTTTGATCATGCAATGCAGTACAGCAACCGGTTTATTATTGTTCAGGATGCTGCAAAACGACTTAAAAACCCTAAGGGTGACCACCCGATGGATGGCCCTGCATTTGATACTGGCCAGTTTAATAAAAAGTATGGCTACCGGCTTTTTGTTTTGCCGAACATAAAGACATTATACCATCTGTTGTAAAGAGATCTAATCCTTATTACTAGGGCTAAATACTATGCAAATTAATTTACCAAAATATTTTATATACAAAATAAACATAAGTAGGAATATACTACAGGTAAGTTTAAAACTTAAAACAGGAGTTACAATGGACCAAGAAGTACCGAATCCTCAGAATAGCCAGTACAATGAAGTGCCTCAACGCCCTCTTTATCCGTCACCTGTACAATCAGCTAGTGCCCCCGAGGCTGCAACAACAGTATCCGCGCCAGCAAGCTCAAATTATCATTCAAATCCCTTTACAGCCAGCTTGCACCAATTGTCAATTATACTCAAAGTGAATCCAGTTTCTACTCTTACACTCGGATTTCTTATGCTTGCAATCATTGTAGCCGGTGCTTTCGCCTCGGGTTTTCTTTCAGCAGTTATCCCAGGCGTAATAGGTAAAGTAGTATTGATAGTGTTATTTGTGATCTTATACCTTTTGGTGGTATTACGATTTGCTGCTGCAAGCTTGTATATACATACCGCCAGTCGCAACAATGAAACAATAAATGCGCGTGAAGCAGTAAAAGCGGTCGCAAAACAACATTACGCGACGTTTTTATTAACAGTTTTGGCAAGCGGAATACTCATTGTTATTGGTTTTATAGCGCTTATAATTCCTGGTTTATTCTTGATGGGGCGGCTTTTACTGGCACCTTATGTAGCCATGAACGAAGGCTTGGGAGTGGGCGGTTCACTCAAGAAAAGCTGGGCATTAAGCAGCGGCCATTGGTTTGAAGTGATCAGTGCAGGGGTTGCATCTTTATTTCTTTTACCAAATGGACTTTTAACATTTGTCGGTGTTCAATCTGGTCTAGCTAGCCGCTATTTCGAAATAAGCGAGCTTAAAAATACCGGGGCTGCAAAACCCAAAATGCACTGGATGAACGTAGTTTTACCAGTTATTTTAATCGTAGGATTGGCCCTATACTATGGCTTTATTTACAGTACGCTTAGATCAAGCAGTAAGTTAGGCCGATGCAATAACTATAATTCAAGTTCTCTGGCATGCCAGAATGAAATCCTGAACCCCTCAAACCCCTATACTTTTCCTGATAATTACGGACCCACTACTTTCCCTCAGTAAGTTCAGCTGATTAACTTAATAATTTGTAAACTGTCTTTGTATACAACCTTGCATTAACAGAGGTAATATGTTAAAATTTCGAATGAGTTGTTAAGGTTTTGATACTACTTCAAAATGCTCCTCCAATATATTTTGTAAAGAGCCGGTTGGGGCGTTTGTGGTCATAGTACCCCGGTGCTCTGACCAGCTAAAAAACAGTTAGCAAATATAAAGCGTACCTTCTATAATCTAAACACTAAGGGTCAGTAGCTTTAGCTGGCGCGGCATGCCGCAAAGATAGAATGAGCACCCCAGTGCTCTAACCAGCTAAAAAACAGTTAGCAAATATAAAGCGTACCTTCTATAATCTAAACACTAAGGGCCAGTAGCTCAGCTGGTTAGAGCACCTGCCTCTTAAGCAGGGTGTCCCGGGTTCGAGTCCCGGCTGGCCCTCCAAATAGACTTATCAGATACTATTCGGTTCGTACCTTTGCCTCTCAAAATCGAGAGGCTTTTTCATATCTGTTACAAAGTTCAAGTCCCATGTGGTTTTTGCGTGGAGAAACTTAATTTTTTCATTATTGATTATGCCTAAAGGGCATTCAGGCTCTTTTTTGTGTTAGTCTTAAATCAATATGTTATTTGACTTGTTTTTAGCGTTTTTCGGGCCTTTGATCGGAATTCTAGCTCTTAAGTTTTTTGGAAAGTCTAAAATAAACCGCAAGCAAAAATTATTAATTTTTCTCCTATCTGGGCTAACCCTTGTCTTCTATATAATCTTTGGTTTGCTTGATTACAGTCTTGATGAAGGCCCTGAGATAAATTTCGGAGCATTTCAAATTTCAAACGGAATTAGTGAATCTCTTCTGATTTTATTGATAATACTCATACCTATCTTTTTAGGGATTTTTCTAATAGTAACTTTGAAAAAATTGAAGTGGTCAAAAAGATTGACGGTGCCTTTGCTGTTAGTTCTAGCGGTCGGATCTATCAATTTCTTTCAAACATATCGAGAAGTCAAGCAGCACCAGTGGGATTTTGAAGATGGGTTATATGACAATTGTCTAAATCTAAATTGCTAATAATAGTTGCAGTAGCGTAGCAGATGGCCCTCCAAATAGACTTATCAGATACTATTCGGTTCGTACCTAAGCCTCGCAACATGGCGAGGCTTTTTGGTATCCCTGAAAGCTACCCTTCAGCCATGATATAATAGCAGTATGAATAAAGTCTTATCAGCAATTATCACTGAAGAGGACGGCGGCTATGTGTCGCTGAATCCCGATACTGGTGTAGCCAGCCAAGGCGGCACCATTGATGAAGCACTTGCCAATCTTAAAGAAGCTTTAGAGTTATACTTTGAGGAAAGATCTGCAACTGATGCTGCAGCCTACACTCCTCACATGGCTTTTATGACAACCATAACCATCTAGGTTTTTATGCCAATTAGTGGTAAGCAAGCTATTAAAATCTTACAGGATAATGGCTTTATTATTTCGCGACAACGTGGCTCTCATGTTGTTCTAATCAACAAAGCAGATGGCAAGAAACGTACAACTGTCGTGCCCATGCATAAAGAACTCAAAAAGGGTACAATCCGCAGTTTTGCTAAAATGGCTGGCCTCGACACTAAAAAGTTTGTAAGTACCATTTGCACAATGTGCAGCTTGGCACTGGCTTGAATTTTAGTCACAACTGCATCGCAGGTGGCCCGCCAATAGTATTTGTCAGATGCGATTTAGTTCGTACCTAAGCCACTCAAATTTGAGTGGCTTTCTCGTATCTGTTAAATAGTTCGAGTCTTTTTTGGTACTATTAGATAAATGAAAGTCTGCATTATTGGTCATCCAGGTTCAGGTAAAACATATCTTGCTGATAAATTAAGTGATAAGACGGGCATTGAAAAAGTTGATGTTGATGTACTCTTTGATAAGCATCCGTTTTACGCAATTTCTAAGAGATTTTACTTAAATGCATTCAATAAGCTCATGATGGGCAAAGGAAGCTGGATTATTGACGGCTACCATACTAGCCTTATGCCTGATGAACTATGGCAAAAAACCGATAAAGTCATTTTCCTAAATCTGCCAAAAGAGGAACTAAAACAAAATGTACTTACGCGATACAAAACCAAAAAGGAAAATAAAGAATTCTCACACTGGCAGTCTACATACTTTAACAATCTAAAGAACTTCGGACAGATAAAATTTCAAGACAAAGCTATGAGCAATGACATTGCCAGAATTAAAAGTTTAGTAAAGAATGGAGCAATATTCATAGAACTAAAGACTCGGGATGAAATTCAGCAATTTGTAGATGGTTTTCCTGACATAGCTTAGTTGCAATAGTGTTACAGATGAACCTCCAAAGATATATAACAGATATGAATTAGTTCCGAAATAGATACCTCTGTTCCCCAGCACTAATTTGTAACTGTTATTTAGTTCTACTCTATTTTGCTATGATACTTGCATGGTGAGTAATCTACAGTAAGGAGTTCTTATGGCAACCGGAACAAAGCAAGACCCATGGAAACTAAAAACACCACCGCTCACATCTGAGTATGAGATGTATTTGGATGAAAAGGATGGTAAAGAGGTCATAGTTTGCGTAGTCGGCAAAACTACCCTGTTGTATGATAAACAAGCAATTGATGATTTATATACACTGCTAAAGCAGCGCGGAGATTGGATGGAGCTTGGCAGCGCAGATGAACAGAAACCCGCAAAAAATGGCACCGTTGAAGCATGGGGGCGATCAGCCAACAACCCAATTGGTGGATGGTATGGTCTAAAAAAGGGCCTTCGTGGTAGGTTCGGCATGTACATGCCACCATTGCTTGAAGAACTCGGCTTAGCCGAAGTTGAGCACAATCCTCGCAACAATAGGATGAGGGCTAAGCAATAACGTAGTGGTTACCACGCATTACTAATGTTGCGACAGACAAGACAATGGCCCTCCACGCACAGGCACTATCGAAGACTTCTTGCTTCGCCGCTGCGCGAACGGAAGTCTTTTGTTATACTTACTCTATGAAAGAAATGCAATTCTCAGTTGAGATAAAAGCCACTAAAGAAAGGGTGTGGGATACTCTTTGGCAAGACGAAACATTGCGCGAATGGGCAGGTATCATTGACCCGGGAACATATATGGTTGGTGATCTGAAAGAAGGCAATGAAGTACAGTATATCTCTGTAAATGGGTACGGTGTAACAAGTCTGGTTGAAGAGCTGACGCCTAGCGAATTTTTGCTGCTCAGACATAGTGCAGATACGCAGGAAGGCGGAAAACGGGAGCGTGAAAATCAGTGGACTGGTGGCAAGGAAAGTTATTCACTAGCGGAGAAAGACGGCACTTCGACTTTAACCGTTGCATTTGATGTTCCGTCAGAACTGGAAGAAGAGTTTAAGGTTAGCTATCCGAAAGCTCTAGAGCGAGTTAAAGTATTGGCTGAAAGCAAATAGCTCACGGACGGGAAATACGGCATAGTGAATACCCTAATTATCCACTTTGTTTCAGACCTTATCTATCACGTTGGCGGAACAGTCATATTGTGTCGTAAGGTCGCCCAACTATAGCTATAGTGCAGTCTTTTCGTTTGATCAAGCCAAAGCTTGCCGTATTTGCTCAGGCGTTTCTAAAAAGCCCGCGACAGCAATATCGTCAAACTCAGCTTTGCTATTCAGCCCATTGAGGAAAATATAGACAGTCATACCCGCACTGATTGCTGCTTCAGCGCCCAGCACCGTATCCTCGATGACTATGCAGTCTTCGTTGGCACAGCCGAGCTTACGAGCAGTTAGGTCATAGACTTCAGGGTCAGGTTTATGTTTAGTAACATGCTCTTGACCTGCAACATAGGTAAACTTTTCTAGGATTCCGATGTGCTTTAAGACTGTATCAAGCACAGCCGTCCCACTGCCAGAAGCTATAGCCAGTAGTTTAGAGCCAGTATATTCTCTAATAAAGTCAGTCGTTGCGGCTATAGGTATAACGTGATCAACAATCTTATCTTTATATTCTTTCTGGTTATCAGCTAATATATTGGCTAAAACCGTTTTATCAACATCTGGCAATGAAGCGCTAAAGAAATATTTAGTGGTTCTGCCGATAATATCTTTGAAAAGATCGTTATCTATCTGGACACCATATCTTTGGGCGATTCGCTGTAATACTAGGAAGCGCGCTTGCTCGCTAAGTACAATCACGCCGTCAAAATCGAAAATTAGTGCTTTAGTCATAGTAGCAATTATACGTCAACATTCTCGATAAATTCATTATTGGTTCGGGCTAATAAAGTTGCGACGGTGTCTACGATGGCCCTTCGTATTGCTTATGCTTAAATGCTTGACATAAAAACTAAACAGAGTGTATACTTTGTTATATGAAGACGGCTATTCTAAATGTTAAGGTCGATGAACAGGTAAAAAAACAGGCCCAAGCAGTAGCTGGTTCATTTGGGATACCCCTAAGTACTCTTGTGAATGCATATTTGATAGAACTAGGTGAAACGGGTCAGATACACTTTAGCGCCGTTGAAGTAATGACACCTAAGATGGAAAAAATCATAAAGCAAGCTGAGAAAGAGATAAAGGCTGGCGAAACGAGCGGCCCCTTTGAGACTACTGAGAAAGCAATTAAGTATCTAAGATCTTTATAAAATGCTTTATCACTCGATTGACTTTACTAAAAGCTTCTTAAAACAATTCAAAGTGCTTCGCCCAAAACAAAGAGAGCGTTTTTATGAACGACTCGATCTCTTTAAGAAAAATCCTCATGACAAGGCTCTGCGCGACCATGCCTTGAAGGGTAAGTACAAAGGATATCGCAGTATTGATATTGAAAATGACTTGCGTGCATTGTATTACGTCAAAGAAGATGTGGTAGTAATCTTCGGATTTATCGGAACGCACAGCCAGCTCTATGGCTAGCTTGTATTATAGTTACGATAGCGTACACGGTGGCCCTCCAAAGATAAGCACTACGAAAGACTTCTAACCGAGCTACTACGGTCCTAGCAGCTTGTCTGATTTTAATTGCTACGGACAAGACTAATGACCTCATAAAAGAAAATGTGTATTGACAACTAGTACGCTCAAGAGTACAATATAAGGTACTATGAATGTTACATCTATTTCAAACTTCCGTAAAGATGCAAAAGCCTATTTCGACCAAGTTATTGAGGATAAGGATGTGCTACTTATTACGCGTAATGATGGTCAAACGGTTGTTGTAATGACGTTAGATCAGTACAACTCTCAAGTCGAGACAGATTATTTAAATAGTAGTCCAGCAAATAGAAAGCATCTCGAGAAGTCGATGGCTTCATTATACGCTGGAAGACTAGAAAAACACGACTTAGTCGAGGGTTAGAGTGGCTCGAAGAAATCTAATTTTTACTCCTGAAGGGTGGGCAGACTACACATATTGGATTGCTCAAGATAAGAAAACCCTGAAAAAAATAAATAAGCTACTCACAGATGTTCTACGGAATCCGTTTGAAGGTCTTGGCAAGCCTGAGCCACTTAAAGAGAATTACGCGGGGCTTTGGTCACGGCGCATCGATGATAAAAATAGACTTGTTTACGCTGTTACAGATAGCGCTATAAGTATCATTGGGTGCAGATTTCACTGTTAACCAACTTGGGCTTTGCTGGCCCTCAATTCAGTTGCGATAATTTCTACGATGGACCTCCAATAGATTTTTTTAGATACGATTCGGTTCGCACCTAAGCCTCGCAACATGGCGAGGCTTTTTGGTATCTGCATATTACATTCATTTGTTATACTAATAGGATGAAGAAAATTCTAGCGAGTTTATTACTTACTTTTGCGTCCGTACTTGTGATTAATCCTGTTAACGTATTCGCGCGGGATGCTAACGGGGCTACAAACACGACTCTGGGAGCGGATATCTCATACCCGCAATGTGGAAAGGTTGTCCCTATAAATCAAGCCTTTGGTGTTGTTGGTGTGAACGGTGGAATAGCTACCACTACAAATCCGTGCTTAAGTTACCAGCTGCTTTGGGCTAGCCGATCGCTTGGCGGTACTGCACAAGATAAAATACAGTTATATGTAAATACCGCAAATCCAGGCGGCCTTAATACCGCTTCTTGGCCGCGTAGTAACACTGATTCTGCCGGGACCACTGTACAAGACCCTTATGGTACTTGTACGGGTTCTGACACTACTGCTTGTGCCTGGCAATATGGCTGGAACCGCTCACTTGAAGACGTGCGAGACCGTTTTCAAACAAACGCCAATACAGCTGCCATAAATCCCCTACCTTCGAATTATGTCTGGTGGCTCGATGTAGAAACGGGAAACACCTGGAAGCTTAGTGGTTCTGATTTTGATATGCAAAGCAATAAAGCGGTGCTAGAAGGCATGACTGCTTATTTTGAATCATTACAGGCACGTGTTGGCCTTTATTCTACCGCTTACCAATGGGGGAAAATCGTTGGCAACAGTGTAAATGCTAACAGTAACCTTGTTGGTCGTGCGAATTGGCGACCAGGCGGTGCAAACCTTAGCACTGCTAAACAAGCCTGCATTGCCCCACCGCTAACTGTAAACGGCAGCGTTGTAATGACACAGTTTATATCTAAAAACCTCGACTATAATTATTCCTGTATCTGACTATTAATAAGTGCTACAGTCGCATGGCTTATACAGTTTTATATTGTATAATACATTTAAATGAGTATTGAAGCATTAGAACATGCGCGTGAGCCTAAACTATGGTCTAAACCAAGATTACATCTTTATGCAAGAAGTATATTTAATATTATAAGTGCCGGTACAACAAGCGAGGCACATTGGTGCTATAAAGTTATTGAATACGGAGATACTGTTACAGTATACAAACGCAATGAGGAAATAAAAGCTCGTAGCCAACAGTTAATGACATACGGAGTAAGTAGTGAAACTGCCACCCAAAGGGCAGCGCTTGAGAGATTCTGTACAGATCAAACCTGGCTTCCCGCTGACTCAAATGGTTTTTATCGTCGGCTAAAACGTGATGGTTTTTTTATAGAAAACAATATGTACGGTACTATAAATTTTGTTGATTTCCCTAAAGGATGGAGTATGATACCGGCCAGTGAAGATCCAAACAATATCCAAAATGCACTGATTGTAGATCGTTTGGGAACAGCGCGCCACCAACTTTTATACGCAGACAATCAGAATAATCCACTGCATAGGGCAATTGTTTTTTAGCTCGGTACAATGGGTTCCGGTGAGGCACAATTTGCACCTCAAACAGACCGTCATTAGTGACTGAATCTTTAGATATAGTTAATACATTTGCCATTTTACCAATATTTGTTGCTACAAGGCTGTCAACTAATAACGTTCTACCAAGACGTTTAATTTTGATTGGTTTTTCATATTGTTTAACTGAATTATACCCTACACTTATCGCTCATTTAGTGTTAAATATAAATTATCATACCAAAAAAAGAAGACTAAAGAAGTAAAAAATGTTAAAATGATGTTTGCTATTGTAGCAAAACTAGTCAGTTTTAAAATTTACGATAAGTAAAGACAAGCATATGCACCCGTAGCTCAGGCTGGCGCGGCTAGCCGCCAAAATAATATGGAGCATTTGCTCTGTCCAGCAAAAAGTTATGTATACTAAAACAATAAAATAGTTTTACAATAAGTAAAGACCAACATATGCACCCGTAGCTCAGCTGGATAGAGCGCTTGTCTTCGGAACAAGAGGCCGGGGGTTCGAATCTCTCCGGGTGCACCAATAATCGAAATGTCCATATATGGCCAGTGGCGGTTTATGGCCGATATTGAATCAATTTGACCACTTATTTGCATACATGAAAGAGCATAGTGCCTTCGTTTCTGATACAGTAAAGTTATGTCATTACATAAAAAACTTGATATACCTAGGTGGGTAATTGT
>JAYUBM010000102.1:0-1387 GCA_043740875.1 bacterium
CTGGCTATGAAAGTTGGCGATACATTGGTCGCCGGCCATGTTAGCGGTGATTTCACATTGCCAAAAGACCCCGCAAAAAAATTGGTATTTATTGCCGGCGGTATAGGTATTACCCCTTTCCGCAGCATGATCAAATATTTGATAGACAGCGGACAAAAGCGCGATATTGTACTGTTTTATAGTGTCTCTAGCCCAACTGAAGTCAGCTATGCCGATATACTAAAAGCAGCCATACCATTTGGGATACATACCGTTTTGGTATTAGGTGGCAAAGATAGGCCAGCTGGCTGGAACGGCGCTATGGGGCGAATCGATGAAGCCCTCATAAAAAGCAAAGTACCAGACTTTGCCCACCGCGATTTTTATATGTCAGGCCCCAATGCCATGGTACAAGCCTACCGTAAAATGGTGACCAAAATGGGCATCAGCCGCAAAAATATCACAACCGATTACTTTAGCGGCTACTAACCTACCAGATATGCTAGCTGTGCAGCGATTAGGTCGAAGGCGTGCGGTGAAAAAAGAAATCTAACCAATCTTGAATATTCTGCTGATAAGCCGGCAATTTTACTGGTGAATCGATTGTTTTTGGGCTTGGTTTGGCAGTTTCTGGCGACACAAACTTTAGCGCTACTTCTTTTGGTATCACATACACCTTTTCACCTGGTGCCGCCTTGCCAAACAAACGCCTTGCCGAAAGTTCTTTGTATTCATCAGATTTAAAGTATTCATTGCGCAGCTTCTGCGTATCGTTTTCGAGGCGCCGTACCTTGTTTTGTTCATCTATCGCAACAACGCGCTTTTGCAGTTCAAAATTCTGCTGTATGGCTTTGGCGCCACTCCAGGTAACGGCTACCGCCATAAAGGCAAATATAATCATGCCCCAAGTCCGCGGATCATCTAATTGGTACTTTTTAACAACCGCCGGAATCTGTTTGATAAAAGTTGAAATGGTCTGAAATTTAGCCTGCATTATTACCCTGTATTATACGCTACTGCTTAACCCAGCTTATGCATAAATTGGCGGCGTGTATTGTAGTAAAGTTATATGTGTTTAATGCTGGCGTCTAGTCTTATTCGCTCACCACTGTTATAATTGTCTTGTTCTGCATCTACATAGAAGTTGAATGCTGCTTGTCGAAAAGAGCAGCCGGAGTGGGCAGATTTATTCTGCCCCGCCGCGCGATGAGGAAAACCATTCATATGGTTGTCCTCACAATCCGGGGGTATAGCTCAGTTGGTTAGAGCAGAGGACTCATAATCCTTTGGTCCTTGGTTCAAGTCCAAGTACCCCCACCAAGCGTAAGCATTTTGAAGAGGTCTTTTGACCTCTTTTAATTTCTATGCAAAGCGCCTTACTACTTCAGCCAACCCATCTTCCTCTTGT
>JAYUBM010000103.1:0-1386 GCA_043740875.1 bacterium
TACAAATAATAACGCGTGCCACATGTAGGCATAAGGTGCAAGCGCTGCAACTCTGCATGCGTGGCTTTAAGGCCATGGAGTAATTGCATTTCGAACTGACCAAATTTACCACCAGATATTACGCATACTTCGTATTTTTTAAGCAATTCACCAATAAGTAGCCCCATTCTTTCGGGGAGCGGTGATTTACTTGGTGCTAACGTTCCGTCTAAATCAAAGGCAATTAATTTTTTCATAAATCCTCCTGTAATTTTTTAGCAACGTCTCCCACTCGCTGTGAATACGTCTTATTGGTTACTAATATACCAGATGCGGTGCTAACTATTATGACATTATCGAGCCCGATTACAGCGACGGGTATAGTGGTGTCATTGCGCACGTAGCTGTTTGTGGTGCTCTCTAGGGCGATCGAAGGGCCGCAAAGGTGATTTCCTTCATCGTCTTGCAAGCTTACGTCATGCAAGTCTCCAAATGACCCAATATCCATCCAGTCAAAAGTTCCATGTATTACGTAAGCATCCTTAAGTTTTTCAGAAAACGCATAATCAATTGCCTTACTTTCAAGGCTTTCGTAAGTCTTAGCGACATCATTTGTTTCGCAAAGCATTTTGTATCTTTCGGCCATATCTGGTGCTACGTCTACAAATTCGTTCTCAAATTCCCGTAATGTGCCGACCATATAGCCCATATTCCACAGGTAATTACCACTGCTGTAATATGTTTTGGCGGTTTTTCTATCAGGCTTTTCAACAAAAGCTTCAAGCTCATATATGCCCGTCCACCCGTTCACCTGCGGGCCTTTTTTCATGTATCCAAGACCTACTGATGGATAAGTTGCTTCTGCGCCAATAAAAACAATTGTCTTTTTGTCGGTGGCCACTTGGCCAGCCTTAAGTACACTTGCGGCAAAGCCGTCGTTATCCCGTATAAGGCTGTCAGCCCATAAAAATAATATCGGCTCCGTTGGGTCAAGTTCTCGCCTTTTTACTTCTGATAGTGCCCAAGCAATACAACTTGCAGTACCGCGGCGGCCGGGTTCTGCCAATATATTTTCTTTTGGTAACTGCGGTAACTGCTTCAAAACATGCTCAACATGTGAAATTTCAGAGATAACAAAAATTTTATCAGTGCTTGTGACTTTTTCTACTCGGCTAATGGTGTTTTGCAACAAACTATTATCGTCAGTGAGTTTTAAGAGATGTTTCGGAAACTTGTGTGTCGACAGTGGCCAAAGCCGTGTACCGGACCCCCCGGCAATAACAAAAATAATCATACTTATCTATGGTAGCAGACTGCACACATTTCGCTCGTCGTTTCCTCTACAACACAAGCGTTAATTGCTGTACAAAACAAAGTTCTTATGGTACTATGTAGGTACAAAAGTTA
>JAYUBM010000104.1:0-14894 GCA_043740875.1 bacterium
GCATTCTTTAAGAGTTCCTCGGGGGTTGCCCCGTAATCAATCACCGCATCGGCGCGCGTCACATTGGTCAGGCTCGTTACCTGGTAGGTCGGGTTCAGACCTGCAGTGTCGGCGTTATCAAGCAAGGCAACGTAATCAATAATTTCACTTAGTTCAGCCTGGTACTTTAAAACCTCGTCGTCAGACAAACGCAAGCGAGCCAGCCGTGCCAATTTTAATATGTCTTCACGTGATAACTTGGTCATTACTTAAAGTATACCGCCTTCGGTAGAGCGGTGCAATTATTGTGTCAAAATCCAACGTGCTACAATGTCACGTAAACGCATATATTCAGTTTCTTCAAACTGCATGTTAGCAATACAAAAACGTTTATTAGTGATGTGCGAGCAAAACATACTGTCCATCATATCTTTACAATCATGAATGAAAAAACTATTCGTGACATTATTTGACCATGAAACAGCAAAACTTTTACTAGTAGAGTGACTATCTTCAATTCTTAGCGCATAGCTAAGCGTATGCGAACGCTGTACTGCGGCTACATATTCACTATCTATTGCACAGTCACAAAAAACGATATGCTTGCTACGATGGCAATCAATTGATCGGTAGACGTTTTCGCATGTATAGATATTGTCGCTTTGCGATACATTTAATGAATCTAGGTATCGTTCTGACGCCGTCAAATTGACCTTGCCCCATGCCGATAATATATCGTCTATCCCCATAAGTTGCTGTGCCGGCAATAGGCCGTCATTTGCTTCAAACATTTTCCAGGCATTATCCATTTTTATGAATTTGCTAGGATTAACCGATTGCGCCCATGAAATTTCTCCAGTTGTTGCATCGGTTACCTGGCTTGGCAAGCGCACATCGAAAGCAAATTTTTGCTGAAATTGTTCCAGCGTATAGGGATTTTTAAATCCAAAAATCTGCTCAATGATAGTATCTATTACTGTCTGTGCTTCGTTTGATGTCATTTTTAGCAGAACTCCTTATTTTTTGCGTATATTAATGCGGCTTGATGAATGCTGAGCTAACAGATCTGCCAAATTATTTATTCCCCCAGATGAACGCTGCCCTGGAACCACTATATCTTGCGTTATGACGACAGGTTGAAGAGCAGATTCCCCAATATGAATAGGTGCGGGGATTATTGGCGCAAGATTAGTTAAGTGACCTGACGCGCCGCTAAGATTTGGCGCCTGATATAGTGAAGGAACTTCAGCTTTCATATCTGGTGTACGTTTTTGGAACTTTTCTGGCAATTTAGCGGGTGTCACGGCTTCAAGGGCCGAAGCATTAATTGATGCCACCGATACTGGTACATCGAGCGTCCGCGCTTTAAAGCTAGGCAGCACCTGGCCGTCTGCCGCGATTCGAACAAGACATTCACGTGGACTAAGTTCAGTCATTAGCTTTACTCGTAGGTCGGTTTCTTTTAGACCTTTGACTTTACCCGTCTCGATTACCTCTGGCGGCATTTCAATAGTAAGATTACCCTCAAGCTCACGCGCATCTTCTTCAGAAACTCTAAAAACATAATAGTTAATGACGTTACTTAGAATTGCATCCCGTAAATCTTTATCAATTTGACCAAAGTATTGCTGAGTCAATATTACAAATAAATTAAACTTTCGCGCTTCGGCTAAAATACTGGCGAGAGCCGGGCTTTGCACCACTGAAACTTCATCGATAAACAATAATATTTTTTGTGGTAATACCCGTGACTGTGCGATAAGAAATATTTGTTGGATCAAAAGACCTGCCACTGTCTTGACCACTTTTTCACCCATACTAACTTTATTCAAAGAAAAAACCGTTAAAAAGTTATCTTCAATGTTTTTTATAAGTGACATATCTGATTCACCGGCCAATGATGGCTGTAACTGTAGTTCATCAACTAATGAAACGAGGGGCGAAATAGACTCCGTATAGTACTTAGTGCGCATCTCATTAAAATCAGTACCAAAAAATTGGCCGACGTTAACGGGTATATATTCACGTACATGTTCTAGTATTTGAGTGCGTGTATCAATATTTGTCAAAAATTCCTTAAGCATTTGCATGCTCATACTTTGTGCTGTCAAAAGTACATATAATGAAAAACGCAAAACGCGTTCAAGCTTTGGGTTAAACTGATCAGCCAATAAAGATTTAAATAATGTCGTAGTAAGTTCGGTTGCAGCGCTAATATCTGCTGTGGCGTCCGGAAATAATTGTGGTGCCTCATTGTCAAAGTTAATTATTTTAGTGCCTGCTATATGTTTTAGATCAGCCTCAAGTGATGCATGTGGGTCGATAACTAGAACACGGTAGTTTTGTTTACTCATTCCCATGCGGCTTAATCGATCTATAAACAACTGTATAAATTTAGATTTTCCCGAGCCACTGCTACCAATAATAAAGGAATGCTTGTCGAATTCGTAAGACGGCAAATGCAAAAAATAATCATGGCTAGCATATGGAAATGCATCAATCTCAAATAACGCACTCAGGTTTTCACTTTGCATAATATGCAAGTTCTTTTCTAGACTGACATAAATCGGAATTGTCGACCTGATATAGTTTGTATTAACCAAAAAATCAATTGCTAGCAAATGATTCGGAAATAGCGTTAGCTGCCGTTTACTTATATAGCATACAGACCCTACCTTCATCACCACTGTCATTTTAGATGCGAGTCGCTTTCCTAGCCGCTGCACATCAAGGCGCATCATAGTAAGTTCTTTAGATTCGCGCACCTTATACCGCTCTTTAAGGTCAAGAATGTTACCTCCCGTAGGAATTTTTAAAAAGCCAATCACCGTAGAATGCGTTGGCAACTTTAAATGTTCATGGTCTTTCTTTTTTGCCGGGCGAAAAGATATTCCTTCTAGGCCATTACTAAGCGCAGATATATCTTTATGTGATTCAATAAATATTTTGACGATATTTTCATGGAATATAACAGACAGGCTGAATGGTGTAAATCCCTTGGCATGCGCCGCTAAAACGCTAGATATAGTACGCCAGTCTTCAGACGTATATATTTCTTTGCTGAGGAGTACTTCGACTGTATGCATATCTCTTACGCTATAGTATACGCTACATCTTACTATTAATTTCTGCGATAGTATCCCGAAGGTCAGCGGCTTTTTCAAACTCTAGGTTTGCCGATGCCAGATCCATCTGACGACTAAGGTCGGTAATAAGATGCTGGTATTCTTCTTTTGGTACTTTTTTAAGATTTATGTGTTTTTTACGGTCGGTGGCTGATTCTTCTTGATTCATGCGCTCGGCAATCATTTTTTGCACACCCGTAGGTGTAATGTTGTGTTTGGTGTTGTAGTCTTCTTGTATTTTTCGGCGGCGCGTCGTTTCATCTATAGCATGTTGCATACTTTTTGTAATTTTGTCGCCGTACATTATAACGTGCCCTTCTTCGTGGCGGGCAGCACGGCCTATTGTCTGAATCAGGGCCGGTCCACTCCGCAAAAAGCCTTCTTTATCGGCATCAAGAATGGCCACCAGGGATACTTCTGGTAAGTCTAGCCCTTCGCGCAGCAAGTTAATACCAACCAGTACATCATAGATTCCCAAGCGCAGATCCCTCAAAATATCGGTCCTTTCCAGGGTTTGCACGTCGCTATGCAAATACGCAACTTTTATGCCTAGATCGCTCAAATAATCTGCTAGGTCTTCGCTCATGCGTTTAGTAAGAGTAGTTACCAGCACCCGTTGATGTTTTTCGATAGTTGATCTTATTTCGGCAATTAAATCGTCTACTTGGTGTTCGATAGGCCTGATTTCGATGGGTGGATCAAGCAAACCTGTTGGCCGAATAACTTGCTGCACAGGTTCTGGACTACGGATCAGTTCATAGGCGGCAGGCGTTGCACTGACGTATACGACCTGATTCACATGTCTTTCAAATTCGGTAAAAGTTAGCGGGCGGTTATCTAACGCACTCGGCAAACGAAAGCCATAATCTACCAGAACTTCTTTACGGGCTCGGTCACCGTTATACATACCCCGTATCTGCGGCATACTCATATGGCTTTCATCTACAAGCATCAAATAATCATCAGGAAAATAATCCATCAAAGTCGCTGGTTGTTCGCCTGGTTCACGGTCTGTTAAGTAGCGACTATAGTTTTCGATACCCTTTACAAAGCCGGTTTGTTCTAGCATTTCAAGATCGAACCTGGTACGCTGCTGCAAACGTTGGGCTTCGAGTAGTTTATTTTGTTTCTTAAATTCATGGACACGGTCATCAAGTTCAAACTGTATTTTGCCAAGCGCTACTTTTAGCTTGTCATAAGGCGTAACATAGTGACTGCTGGGGAATATGGTGACTTTATCAGGCCGGCCCAGTACTTCGCCCGTTAACGGATCAAGCTTCGTGATGCGTTCAATGCTATCGTCAAAAAATTCAATTCGGTAAGCCACTTCTTCGCCGGCCGGAAAGACATCAACAACCTCGCCCCGTACCCGAAAAGTACCACGGTGAAAATCTATATCATTCCGCTGATACTGAATATCTGTTAATTGGCGGATAAATTTATCGCGTATTTTTCTTTCACCTGTATGCAACTTTTGTGACAAGTCGGCATAGTCGCTTGGGCTACCAATGCCATAAATACAGCTCACACTGGCAATAATAATAACATCCTTGCGAGTTAGTAGCGCATCGGTAGCTGCGTGGCGGAGTCGATCAATTTCTTCATTAATATCACTATCTTTTTCAATATAAGTATCGCTTCGGGCAATGTAGGCTTCGGGCTGATAATAATCAAAGTAACTCACAAAATAATGCACTTCATTATCGGGGAAAAAGCGTTTGAATTCTTCGTATAACTGCGCTGCCAGTGTTTTATTATGACTGACTACGAGCGTAGGTTTACCGGTATTCTGGATAAGATTGGCCATGGTAAATGTTTTCCCCGAACCAGTGACTCCTAGCAGTACCTGCTCTTTCAGGCCATCATTTATACCTTGCGTTAATGCAGCAATAGCCGTTGGTTGGTCACCCATGGGCCTATAGTCACTTACCAGCTTAAACTTAGTCATCATTACATTGTAGCAGCATAATACCGTGTAGAGCGCTGTTTATACTGTGCGAGCGTTATCCTGAATGGCCGTCGTTGCCATTGTCTGATTTTATAAACCATTCGTGTTCGATCGCTTTTAGGTTTAGGTCTCCCATTTCAACATCTAACATAGCTATAACTTTGGTTACGAGTCTTTCGGGATTATCATCAAACACTACAAGATTTTCGTTTGGCGCTTTTAGTTCTTTCATAAGTGAAGGAATTAAATCGGCCGCACCACCACTGCCCAGTAACACACCGCACGGCATTCGGCTTTCGAGCGCTGTCGTAAATTCGTGCAATGACCCAAAGCGGCCACCAACTGTAATCACTGCATCGCTCGATTGTACCAAAAACACATCACGCCCAACGTAATGCATGCCCGTAAAATTAACAAAATCATAATAGCCTATCGGTAAACGATACTTTTTAAGATGCTCGCGTAAACTAGAGGCCGGGCTAAAACCAATACTTTTACCGCCGGCTGCCCGCGCGCCCTTTGCTGCGTAAAGCGGTAATCCTACAGTTGCCCCTGTAGTTAATATATGTCCGGCCTGTGCAATTGCAGTGCCTAAACGTTCGGCTAAAGCATGTGCGCCTTCTACCGTATCACCTGCAGCTGCCCCAGATACACATATCGAGTAGTTCATTATTTTCTTGTTATAAAGTCCTTATGCTTCATCATACATGAACTCCTGCTCGGTGTCAGTCATTTTATACATATAGCGGTCTAACATGCTAGAAAAGGGTGGCTGGGTAAGATAACGCATCAGTAATTCGTCCCACACCGCATTACTTACAAATTGCCCGCTACCTTGTTGTATGGTTAAGTTATAAAGTTCATTAAAACAAACGTCTATAACATGAAGTGATACCACATGCTCTGTACTTACAAAGGCTAACTGATGTGTGCCAATCCAAAAGGACAATGCAGGATCAATTCCGCTCAAAGACGCCTCGAGGGCCATCCATTTAATGTCTTGAACGCCAACGTGTGGATCAAGGTATTCAGGCAGCGCCTTTGCACGGCTAAACAGTTGATGCAAGTGTCGCCAGTACACTTGTTGCTCGTGAATCGCAAACGTTTCGATGTGCCCATGCATAGCGATCTTTTGGACATGTTTATGCAGGTCGTTATCCAGACTACGAAGTTTAAAGTAACTGGCGTATTCTTTTACTCTTCGTATTTCAGATAATATAAGTGACGCGGCAAGCAAAACTAGGCAAGTTGTATTTGCCGTTTCTACAGGGATAACAACGATACAGTTGGCTTCCGGTAATGCAAACACAGGTACAGAGCTCTTTTTGAGATGGCTTTTTATTTTAATCCACCGCGCTGGACTAATGCCAATACATTCAATTTTTCTATTTTCAAAATCGGTCGATTTTAAGTGCTTTAGGTAACTTAAAATTTTTTGTTTGAAGCCATCACCTTCTACAAGGGTTGCAATAGCGTAAACTTCAGCGACTGATTCGCGTTTAAGCATAGAATCAATGCTTCGGTAATGTAGAGCCTTCATTGTTTTATGAGGGGTATGTAAAGTCAAAATTTTTTTGAGTACTGTCCGTTTTAGTGTCCACACTTCGTCACATGCGTATTTTGTCCGAAAATAGGTAGCAAGATGGTGCAGTATTATTACTGAGTCGGCGGTTTTGGGAATTTTAATAATTTTACGTAAAATTTCGTCATCTTGTTTGGCTTTTACGCGTAGGGTGTGGAATAACTCGGATGCGGTGGTGTCGCGGGGATCCAGGTCTAGTTCACGCATTTTTGATAAGACATTTTGTCTGATTTCGGCTGTAAAGCGAGTATCAATGCCAGTATTCAGGCTGGCCTGTTCTAGTTTTGCGATGCTTGCCGTAAACTGCGGCTCTGAAGCGCCTATTATAGTAGAAATATATTTAGACATGCCACCCTTATCTGTTCCAAGATTACAGCAAAAAGCTTATGAATGAAACAATTTTATTAAACGCTATCATTTTTATGTAATGAAAGGTAAAATAGTCAATATGAGTCCCCGTGGTGCACGCAACAAAGTATTTGATATCCTAACACCTTCTCACCTTAAAGAAGTTTTTAAAACAAAGGGTAGAATAATTGGTAATGGAATTAGTTATACACGTGAATTAGAATCACCTGTTCTACTAATGACTGCCGCACTTGGTATAAAAGGCGTTTTGCCGGGTATATTTCGGGCAGCAAAGCTGATTTTAGACGGTTATGATGGCTATGCGGCCGAAAAAGACCTTGAATTTAAAACGGCGAAACCTAACTTAGTGGGCTTGAAAGAACTACGTAAAGATATCTGGACCACAACACGGCCACTTTCAGTTTCATTAGACGACGCGGCGGGCGGTACGCTCGACCATGAAGCTGATCAAATTGCACAGGTAGCCGATCAGATTGGCTGTTATATTAACGGTGACCTGAACCCCGCCTATTTACTACTGAACATTGGCCGAAATAAAAGCCTAAAAAATATTAGAAGATTTTATTCTGAAATATCAAATGCTGACCTTGCAAATAAAGAGATTAAATCAAAGGCTGCTGGCCAGTTTAAAACTTTGATAATGGATAGTCACCAAACGGCGGAAAGTTTTGGATGGCTCGATAAAGTCCCTAAGTTAAGGGCACCATTTGCCGTTCTTGGAGCAGCCGCAATTACCTATAGTTACGTCGATGCTGTCAGCGCAGCCGAAACAAATTACTTATCAAAAACTTATGATACCAGTTCACTTGGAAAACTAGACGGATTTATGATTGGCTGCGCCCGATATGCGACACGCAACATGCCAAACGTAGATATTACTCCGACAAATTTAATGTTGTTACCACCTCAAGCTCCGCAGGCCGAAGAAGTTATTATGCAGTTAGCTGCCTAGAAACGTTCTGGGTGGTAGTTGGCAGGCGCGTTGCGCATATAGTAATCTATTTCATCACTAGTAAGCAGACCGGCTTGTGCACCGACGTGCTGAACGACATTCATAGAATTAATTGGTGCCCACAGTAAAGCAGCCTCGAGCGTTGCACCTTTTGCTAGGGCAGCCACTAGTGCGCTGGCAAAGCTATCTCCCGCGCCAGTACGCTCTACAGGAGGAGCAGGATCAGGATAATTAGGCATTTTAAAACGGTTATCGCCGTCGCTGGCATACGCCCCGTCAGGACCATCAGTGATAACAACCGTCTTTGGGCCAAAGCCATGCATACGGTTCATAAGATCGTGTAGATCATCATAATTTCCACCAGTAACTATCACAGCCTCTTCGCGGTTTAAAACAAGTACTTCAGTACGCGCATAAATTCTCTTTAATCGTTCAACACCGGCTTCTATCTGAAATGTGCCCGGCTGGAATGCCAATTTTACATCAGGATGCGCTTCGAGCCAATCCGACACTTGATCGTGATATTCTATAGCGTTTTTGCTAATACTACTAAAATAGACCCATTTTGGTACATCACTGGCCCTAAATCGTGGCCAATGATAATCATATTCTTCGTGCTTAATTAATATGGTACGTTCGTCTTTGTACCAAAGTACATAGTGGTAATTACTGACCTTGTGCGGGTTAATGTGCACAAAGCGTGAATCTACTTTTTTAGCATGGAGGGCATTAATTATGTCGCGCCCCCAGCTGTCCATACCAACATTGGCCACAAGTCCGGCGTTTAGGCCCAACTTCGCAAAGCTGACGGCAGCATTAGACGCATTACCAACGGCTTCGATAACTTCAGCATGATCAAATGGCACTTTCATGCCGTACGGCATCGCTAAAATCTTATTACCGTGTTCATCTTTGTAAGTCCACGCTTGATCATCTTGCAACTTAATAAAAGCATCGGTCACCACATCGCCAATTGCGAGTACGTCTAATGTATGTTCGGTCATTTAAAGTCTTGCCTTTCCTGCGCTGTTAAACATGTCTATTTTACTTTCAACTACTGCCTGTACGGCATCTTCTACTTGTCCCATCAGTTTAACGACTGCATATTCAGTTTTATTGTCATCGAGTACTTTAACTAGAGTATCGCGGTAAGCTCGGCGCATGTCGCTATTAATATTTATCTTTTGTACGCCTACTTTAACGGCCTCTATAAAATAATGACCGGGGGTGCCGCTTCCGCCATGTAATGAAATATTACAATCTAGTGCATCGCGGACACTTTTCAGTAGTTCTAAATCAAGTGATTTTGGTACAGGATACGAGCCATGTAAATTGCCGATAGCGGCGGCATACGTATCTATGCCAGTGGCCTCGACAAAGCTTTTTGCTCCTTCAGGCGTGCTAAAGGTCTTTTTAATTTCTTCGTAATCAAACGCTTTAGTAAAGACGTTACTACCGCCACCAAAATAATGTGGTTCGCTTTCTACTAAGGCCCCGGTAAGTTTTGCCCATTCAACCACTTGGCGGGTAGCCGCAATAATTTCGTCTTCGGTAGCCGCGTGGTTAGATTGAGATACATCGATATGTATAAATTCAAAGCCGGCTTCGATACCTTCTATGGCATCGGCGACGCTTGGGCTATGATCAAGATTTATATAAACCTCGACACCGTATTCTTGCTTGTAGTTATCAACCATGTCTCTGACATTGTCGAGCCCAAGCGCATCAACTTCGCCCTTGCTCACTTCGACAAGAACGGGAGAGTTTTTGACTTTGGCAGCCTTCATAACAGCTATTAGTGTTTCTTGATTATCTAAATTAAAAGCACCCACAGCAAACTTTTCTGTTCGTGCCCGAGCCATAAGTTCACGCGCTTTATAACAATTGTCGCGAATCTGTTTTAACGATAACGGCATATAGCTGCATCCCACCCCTTATTTAAATTAAGTGTACCTGTTAATGCTTGTGCATACAAGTTTATTTCCAGACAATTGCCGCAATGCCAATCACTGAGATAAATGCTGCAAGCAATTTTCTTTTAAGTAACCTCGTTTCATTTAAAAATAAGGCGGCAAGCAGGGCGGTTAAAATTACTTTAAAGCCCGATGCCACTGAAATGAGCGATGAGTTATTAGCAGCTACAAGCGATATAAGGAACAAGAGTCCCGCAACAGCGCGGCTTATTCCGGCCCACCCAACTTGCTTTATAAAATGGCGGTTTTTAATTAACCGGTATTTTTCACGATTGTACATAAGGCTGAGGGCCAGCAAAGGCAACCACTGAAAGCCAAGACCTAATACTGCATATGTACTTACATTCGAATGATTTAATAGCCATTTTTCATTAGCTATAGCAAATCCGTAGGTGATGGATGCGAATAATGATAAAACTATACCTTTAGACCAGTCTTTTTGTAATTTAACCGATACTTTAGCTGCCAAAACTATATACATTGCCGCTAGCAATAAAGTAGCACCGACGAGTTGTTTTAAATTTAGTCCTTCGTGAATTAATACCGATGAAACAATTACCACGGCGACGATATTAAAGGTTGCCAGCAAGCTTGCGATTGCGGCATCGACATAGGCAAACACGCGGTAGCTTAAAAAAGTCCATACTCCAAATAAAATACCACCACCTATATAGCGTGGCCAGTAATTATAAAAACTCGCCAGATTTACTCGTTGGTTAGAAAATAGTATATACACAATTGACACGCTATAAAGCACTGCATATATTAGTGATAGAATTTGAAAGTGTGCTTGCTTATATTTTTGAAGTTTTCGTGATTGCAAAGCAAAGATAGCCGCTGCAAAATTTTGGAGTAGCATTATGACGGGCCATGGCATGCCTATTATTTCCGCTTCACTATTTCGTGAGCCGCTAATGCTATGTGTTTGCCGGTAAGCCCAAAAAATTCTAGAAGTTCATCGGGTTTGCCACTTTCTCCGAATCTGTCTTTCATACCAATACGTTTTAACGGTACGGGATGCTCTTCACCCAACAGTTCAGCTACGGCGCTGCCAAGCCCACCAATAATTTGTGCTTCTTCTACAGTTATGGCAGCACCTGTCCGCCGCACACTTTCTAGTACAGTCACAGCGTCAAACGGCTTGATACTGCTGACGTTAATAACTTCGGCATCAATACCATCCTTGAATAATATTTCGGCAGCGAGCAAGGCCTGGTACACCATAGTTCCACAGGCGAAAATACTTACATCACTGCCCGGAGAATATACATGTGCTTTACCGATTTCAAACGGGGTCTTCTCTGTCGTGACAATTTCTGAATCAGCCTTGGCAATCCGTATGTAGCCGGGATGGGGATCACGTGCCAGCGCAACAGTGGCTTTTTCGGCTTCAATGCTGTCGCAAGGTACCAGTACGACATTATTTGGTAGTACTCGCATTAAGGCAATGTCTTCGAGCATTTGGTGTGTAGCACCGTCTGCACCGGTGTACAACCCCGCATGGGAACCGACAATTTTAACAGGCCTGTCGGCCAAACAGGCAGTTGTTTTAAACTGTTCCCAGTTGCGTCCCGGGCTAAATGCAGCATAGCTACTGGTGAACGGTATTTTGCCCATTGCTGCTAAACCACTGGCCACTGTGACGAGATTTTGCTCGGCAATACCTACCTCTATGAATCGTTCAGGAAAAGCTTCGGCAAACATATTTATTTGTGTTGATCCAGTTAAGTCAGCACATAGCGCCACGACACGCTCGTCGACTTTGCCAGCCTGTAGTAAACCGCGGCCAAAACCCTTGCGGATTGCCTCCAATTTGACGCCGTCTTTTTCGATATCTACCAGGTGTAAATTAGTCATAGTACAGTGTTCCTACTCATGTTCGCTCCTAATCTTACCCTCTAAGGTGCGCAGTTCATGTAAAGCTACCCTAGCCTGTTGGTCTTTTGGCGGCGCCCCGGCAATGTCTTCTATGCCTACTGGGATACCGTGCCAGTGATAGTCCCCCTCCATAAAATCAACACCTTTGCCGGGGACGGTATGGGCAATAATCATGACAGGTTTTTCGACAATCGACCGCGCCATTGCGGTAGCGTCTATAAAAGCATCGATGTTATTACCGTCAATTTCAATGACATGCCAACCAAACGATTCCCACTTACTAGCTAAGTCCTCAAGCGGCATAACATATTCGGTCGTGCCGTCTATCTGGATATTATTCCGGTCGGTGATTGCTATGACATTATGCAAATTATATTTGCTAATTAGCATGGCCGCTTCCCAGATATTGCCCTCATTTTGCTCACCATCACCCATAACACAATATATCCACCGGTGATAATCTTTATTCATTTTCATAGCAAGTGCCATACCGGCCGCTTGGCTAAGGCCGCATCCAAGTGGCCCACTGGTCGTTTCTAGCCCGGGTAATTTTTGACGTTCTGGATGGCCCTGCAAACGGCTGCCAAACTTACGTAGTGTTGCCAGTTCGGACGTATCAAAATAACCGGCATGAGCAAGGGTGGTATACAATACCGGCGCGCAGTGGCCATTACTGAGTATCAATAAATCACGCTGCTCCCAGGTTGGGTATTTAGGGTCGTGTTTTAAAATATCAAAATATAAAGCGGTAAATATATCCGCTAGTCCCAGCGGCCCTGCACTGTGGCCAGATCCGGCTTTTTCTAAACTTTTAATGATATCTTCTCGAATTTTTGTCGCCAATATCTCGAGTTCTTCATCAGACCGTTTTTGAGCATTAAAGTTTTTTGGCATATTACTTATGATTGTAACAAGTTCGTAAGGGATTCGTAAGCGTTTTTTGGATCATCGGCGTTTTGAATATAACCACCTGTATTAAACACACTCACTCCAGCGTCCCTTAACACGAGTATATTTTGGTCGTTTATGCCGCCGTCCCAGCCAATCTCTATCTGCGGATTCATTTGTCTTATAGCATGCACTTTACCCAGCAGTCCCAGATCCGCACTGCCGCCATGATGACCTAAGTTGCCCGAGAATATTAGGACATGGTCGATGACGTTTATAAAATGGTTTAGCGTTTCAACCGGCGTATCTTGTAAAAGTGCTATTCCAACCGGCAGCCGAGCTTCATGCATAGTATGCACAAAACTGCTTATGTCGTTTGCTTCAGCATGTACCACAACAAGATGTGGTTTGTGGCCCACAATATCGTCAGCGACCAGTAGTGGATTACGGTGCATGATATGCAGATCTGCCTGCAAAGCTTTCGGCCACCATGCTTCGTGGATTCCCGGTGAAACAGTTGGCGAAAAGTCGCCGTCCATAAAATCAATGTGAATACGCTTCGCAAAAGAGCTGATCCGGTCGAGCTGTGTTTTATATTCCTCTGTTGAATAAGCAGTAATTGTAGGGCAAATAGCGTTCATTTACAGCTCATCCAGTTCTTTATTGCGCCTTATGTAGCGCGTAGCCGCTGCAAAAGGGGTTTGTAGCCAGGTGTCGATGATGCCGTGGGCCAGACTACTGTTTGTGCTAAGTAGTTCTGACGGCAATGCCAGCACGTTACTATCTTCATCATTACGAATACTGCGGGCTGCCTCTTTGCTCCAGCCTAATCCTGCGCGGATGCCCCTAAAGCGGTTTGCCGCCATCATCATGCCCTGCCCACTACCACAGATCAAAATAGCCCGCGGGTCATTATCTTTACTGGTTTTAATAGCTGCTGCAGCGCGGGCCGCAAACACTGGAAAGTCGTCACTAGGATCCAGCTTTTCGTCGCCGACATCTACGACCGCGTAACCGGCTTTTTTTAAGTATGTTAAAACAAGCGACTTTGCTTCAAAGCCTTGATGATCGGAGCCAACGTACACAATCATGATTTGCCTTTACTTTTGCAACGCTTTACCGACGTCGGCTACCATTTCGACCAAACGGTTGCTGTAACCCCATTCGTTGTCATACCACACAACGACCTTGGCTAGATCACCGGCAACCACGTTTGTGAGTAACAAATCTACTGTTCCGGAATGGCTGTTGCCGACATAATCACGGCTTACGAGCGGCTCGTCACTAACGTCTAATATACCCTGGTAATATGGCTCACTGGCATACTTTTTTAATACTGCGTTAATCTCTTCTTTGGTGGTCTGCTTTTTGAGCACCATCGTCACATCACTCAGCGACACGACAGAAGTAGGGACACGTACACTTAAACCGTCGAACTTACCCTTTAGTGCAGGAACAGTCAAGGCAACTGCTTTTGCAGCACCTGTCGTTGCTGGCACAATATTTTCAGAAGCAGCACGGGCTTCACGCAGATCTTTATTTGGACCATCTTGCAAATCCTGGCTAGCAGTATAGCTGTGTACGGTAGTTAGCATGGCCTTTTCGATACCAAATTCGCGTTCCATAATGTCCATAACGGCAGCAATGCTATTAGTGGTACAGCTGGCGTTGCTAATCACGTCACCAGCGTCTTTTAGCTCATCTTCATTCGCACCAATCACCAATGTTTTCGTATCTTCGTCTTTAGCAGGTGCTGATATAACTACTTTTTTCGCCCCGGCCTTAATGTGTGCACTGGCGGCTTCGGTAGTAACAAAACGCCCGGTTGATTCGATAACGACATCGACTTGCAAACTGCCCCAAGGCAATAGTGTTGGATCTTTTTCGGCACTGATAGGAATTTTTACGCCATCGACAATAATTGATGTCTCGTCACTGGTCACCTCGTGACCAAACTTGCCATAATTTGTGTCGTGTTTAAGTAGGTGCGCCAGTGTTCGGGTATCTGTTAAATCATTAATACCTACAACTTCAACGTCGCTTCGATCGGCAATAATCCTGAATGCCATGCGTCCAATACGCCCAAATCCATTAATTGCTACGCGTGTTTTCATGTTACCCCCAGAGTTTTTTTAGTATAACCTTCAAGCATATTGTATAACGGTTATGCTTTATAGGACAAGTTTGTTGTCAATGACAT